>NZ_CAWNQH010000001.1:255778-301869 GCF_963876495.1 Xenorhabdus sp. KJ12.1 | reverse complement strand
AAATAAGTATCCGGTTCTGCTTCATTCTGAGTTGCAGTCAATACAGGGAATATAGATGATTCAATTTCTTCTGCAATTTCGACGGCGGTTTGTAAATAAGATTTATTGCCACTTGATAATTTTGTTTTCATGTTGATTGGCCTTGTTTATCATTGTTGTTCTTTATTTAAGCTCTCAATGATTTTATTTGTGGTATCTATAGCCATCTCTATTAAGTGACTTCTTTCTTTATCTTGCTCGGCAGATGACCAAGTGAATAGATAAGTTTGCAATCGTTCGGCGAGTTCTAACGGGCTTTTTATTCCAGTGGTTTTCGAGTTTGTTAAAACCACCTGTGCCTGCGGAGGGGTCGATGTCATTATTATTTCCTTGAATAAACTAATTAACTTGAGTAACTCATCACGGCCTACTCGGAAATGAGCTGAAGTTAGTTAAATGCAGCCATAGTTGTTACGTAGATATAAAGGAATATCATTAAGCCATGAGCGATAATGCCTACGATACATCAAGCAAATTTCAATATGAAGTCTACGTAAAACAGGGTTATCTCGATAAACAATTAACTTACTACGATAATGGTCATATCCTTCTTTATCAGATTGAGCGCATAACATTGCAAATTTAGCTTGAGATTTAGTCATTTTATTTTCCAGAGAATTAATATTGTTTATTTCAGTTACGATTAACTATTTGTCCTATCCAGCCATAGATTACATATACGGGAGCTATCCTAAGTAAAACTTATTGAGATTCTTTCGAGTAACTTCACTGGCCCTGACTTTATCTAAAAGATAAATTATTGTAAATAGCAAATTGATAAATTTTTTATCAATTAATTTGTGATTTTTGATAAATTATTGATATTGATTGATAAATTTATTTATCTTTTGTGCTTTTTAAGACGTAAAAAACCAGCTCGAAAGCTGGCTTTAGTTATCTATTTTTTATTTGTGATTATCCCAATCGTGCGTAATCCATCTTCCATTTACCAACAACAAACCCATGTATATGAAATTTTGACTCATTTTCAGAATCAATTTCCCATCTGTCATAAATTTGATTATCACTGATAACAACTATCCTATCTTTTAAAAGTTGGAGTCGTTTAATGTGCATCCCATCCCCGTATGTAAATGCATAAATACCATCACTCACAAAGCGACTGACCGTTATATCTAAGACAACTAACTCACCGGGATTAATCGTTCCCAGCATGCTGTCACCTAGTGCGGTCGTTAGCTTTAATGATGTTGATGGTCTACTACCAAACATCCGTTTTGCATACTCAGGATCAACCTCAATTGAGCGAACTATATCGGGATAATCGCTATTCAATCTACCACCTCCGCAACTAAATTCCACATCGAGCTGTTCAATCCTGTATGAAAGATCAGTAACTTCATGTGAAATGTTTTGCAAGTGATAGTTTTCATTGTTTCTTTCTTTGTGACTATTATCACGGTTATCAATAGGATGCTGGGGAACATCTAACCAACCTATTGGTAGTGTTAAATTTTCCTCTATGCGCCTAGCAATAATATCTCCTACGTTTCTTACCGCATTATCACTCGTTAGCTGACTGAGCTGGCTGGGCGGAATCCCTATCAACTCTGCGAATGCTGCTTTTGATGTTCCCTGACGCACGTATTGTGTCATCAGGGTGCGCAAATTATTGCGTCTTATGTCTTTAGTTTCCATATCACGATGATCACATTAATTAGCAATTTGATAAATATGCAGCATGATAAAAAAACTTGCAAATTTTTATCAAAAAGATAAATTATGGATTGTAAATTAACTTATGAGATAAAAATATGAGAAATGATTTGCATCGCTGGAAAAAAGAAGCCAGCAAAGAAGACTGGAGCAGTCTCGCTCAAATCGTTGGGACAAGTATTGGATATTTAAATTTAATTGCGGGCGGATTTCGTAGAGCTTCACCAGATATGGCTAGTCGTATTGAAGATGGAACTAGGAAATTCAGCCGCTTATCACCAGTAAAGAAAGAAAATTTAATTTTCATAAATTCACAAACGAAGCATGTTTCCTGATTACACCAAAGTGACCATGCCCGAAATTTATCATCCGGGTGATGCGGAATGGATTCAAAAAATGCTTTCCGCCATGAAATCAACCATGAGGGAGTATGCGAGGGATAAGTACGCATATGTCTACAAACTTCGGCGGGATGAAGATCCTGTGCCATTCCGACGGGATAACACAGGAGCCAGAGCAGCCAACACATGGCTCAGGTTGTTTCTCAAGAAAAATTACAGATCGATGCAAGGTTATACCGAAGCGCCAATGTTAGCCCCGCAAGCACAGCCAAGGACACAGCCTCATTCGGAGGTTGCTTTAGGGCAGGAGCAAGACAGTAACACCGAAAAGGCTGTGTCTTCTGGCTGAGGTAACAATGGTTAAGGGATCGCTGAGGCTGAGTATGAAAAAAGCAGCCAAGTGAGAATGATCATCAAGGTGGGGAAAGTAAAAAAACTGGTAGTCACGAAAAGTACTAAATAAGTACCCCCTTATTTTTTTTGGATAAATAAGAATGATTCTCAATAAAAAAGCAGAAGAAATTATCGCAAAACACAGGAAATTAATTGCATGGAAGCCAGCAAGAGCTGTTGCTGCATTGGTAAAGATCGGGATGAGTGAGAGTGATGCAAAGGAGTTTGTGAAACAAAACTCACCGGAAAGGAAGCCACATAAACCTCACAAACCTCACAACAGCCACGCAAAGCCGGTAAATCTGGAGGCATTGAGCACTCATTACATCGTTGTCGGAGATTACGATTTGCTGGGTCTGAAACATCAGGATGTATTGATTGCCGCCATCCGAAATGGCAAAGGTAAGAGCTCATGGCGTGATGAGTCGATGGCGGTAACTCTATTTGGGTTAGTCAAGTCCTACCCGATCATTACAACAGCTGAGGTAAACAAATACCTCAACCGTGGCGCATTCATTGACAGCATTCCGTTGTTTATTGATGGAGAAGTGATTGAAGGGGAAGCAATGCCATCGGCGAATAACGAGAGCGTAAAAGACATTTTTCGAGCGGTTAAGCAACTGAAAAAAATCACTGACAGCCTGATGGGGTCCGGTGCACTACATCTTCAGAAATACCTCGACCGTGTACCGACTGATGAGGATGTTAAACGCGCTGTCGGTATCGTAGCCCCAGCAATAATAAACCCGCATTTCCATGAAATCGATTATGAGCGTCAGTACAACGAAATGCCTGTGGATGCTCACGCTGAAGACAGTAAGCGGATTATCAATGAGTGGAAAAGAGAATTGAGAATCAAAGGAAGCAAGAAACCGAACAGCGAAACTTTGGCGAGCACAGCTGATCCGGTTCTTGCGGAGAGAAATCATGAATAAACAAATTTCCGTTAATCATTATGGCATTAATTTTTTATTAGAGGAATGGCAATCCGTACCAATTACAGGTTATTTCGATTTTTATCGGGTAAGTAACCTTGGGCGCATCCATAGTCTGCACAGTAATCGGGTATTAAAAGGCAAGATCCACTATAGCGGTTATCACTCAGTGAAACTTTCTCTGAATGGAGTAATAACTGATTTTTCCGTTCATCGCTTGGTTGCTATGGCTTTTGTGCCTAACCCCATGAATCTGCCGGGCGTAAGACACTTAGACGGAGATATCCTGAATAATCAAGCATCCAATTTAACTTGGTCTTCCGCATCAAATGGCATTCTTAATAGCGCGATATTAGCTATCAGCACAGCAACTGGCAGTCATTTAGTTTTTGTTGGTAAAAACGATCTGCTTGCTGCTGGCTTTGATTCTTCAACGGTCTACGCCTGTTTGAACGGGCGAGCTAAAACTCACAAAGGTTACCGTTTTGAGCGTATCGCGCTGGAGGGTAAATCATGCTGAATATTACCCCTAACTTTGCTCAGGAGCGCGCCCTAAACATGCTGCGTCAGGATTGGAAGGGCTTTAATTCTTTCATGGTCTACGCTCCAACAGGTGCGGGCAAGACCGGATTAGCCGCGTTTATCACACAGGGTTTTGTCTCAAAGCGGAAAAAGGTCATGATGATCTGTCCTTTCACCGTCCTGATAAATCAGACTGCACAGCGCTTTATTGAGTATGGTTTGCCTGAAGATGAAATCGCTTATATCTGGCGGGATCACCCTAACCAAGACCCGACAAAGCTGATTCAGATTGCCTCAGCCGATACCCTGATACGCCGTGAATTCCCCGGTGATATTGATCTGCTGGTGATTGATGAAGCCCACCTGAAGCGCAAGAAGATACTGGAAGAAATCACCCGGCTGACCACCGAAACAAGCTGTAAGGTTGTCGGGTTATCAGGTACGCCATTTTCCCCATTCCTCGGTCACTACTACCAGAAGCTGATTAAGCCAACCACGATAAAAGAGTTAATCCAGCGTGGTGATTTGAGTGCTTACGAGTTTTACGCGCCTACCAAGCCCGATCTGTCAGGTGTGAAATCATCGACCAACCCGGAATACGGCAGTGATTACAAAGAAGCTGAGATTGCTGAAATCATGTGTGGCGCTGATTTGGTCGGGGATGTGGTCAGTAGCTGGCTTAAATTAGGCGAAAATCAGCCGACAGTCTGTTTTTGTGTGAATGTCAGTCACGCTAATTTTCTCACTATCGAGTTCGGTCGTGCCGGGATCAATGCTGAGGTCATGACTGCCAATACGCCGCCCGAAGAAAGAGATCTGATTATCCATCGTTTTGAACAGGGTGCGACCAAGGTCATTGTTAATGTGAGCGTACTCGTGGCAGGTTTTGATAGCGATGTCCGTTGCATTATCTACGCAAGACCCACTAAATCAGAAATACGGTGGCTCCAGTCAATCGGTAGGGGTCTTCGTACAGCCAAAGGTAAGGAGCGATGCATCATTCTTGATCACTCCGGTACCGTCCACCGTCTCGGCTATCCCGATGATATCGAATATGACGAGCTGCCCAGCAAAAACGATGGCATGAAGACTCATTCCAGCCACCGGGAGCAGGAAAAGCGGGAGAAGTTGCCGAAAGAATGCCCCTCTTGTCACTACATGAAGCCTGCCGGGGTTTATGTCTGCCCGAAGTGTGATTTTAAGCCCCTGACCGGGGAGGACATTGATGTCGATACCAGTCGTACGATTCAAAAACTCAGCAAAAAAGAGCGGGTTTACACCCAGGCTGAAAAGCAGAGTTTCTACTCGCAACTGAAGTATTACCAGAACCAGCGGGCTTCACAGGGTAAGACGTTCAGTGATGGCTGGGTAGCTAATACGTTTAAGGAAAAGTTCGGTGTCTGGCCTCGCGGTTTTCATGACACCCCACAGGAACTGACCCCTGAAGTGAACAACTTTATCAAGCATAAGCAAATTCAGTGGGCGAAGTCCCGCAAGAAAGCCGAGCAAGCACCGGTTAAAGAGCAGTTATCACTGGAGCCTGATGTCATTCAGCACCGTCTCAGTGATATCCGTGAACGCTTTGGCCTACAGGGAGAAACACGATGAACAGAATCAAAACCGCCGATGCCGTCATCGGTCGCTGGCCTGAGATTTTTAATTACTACAAATTACCGCCCGTAACCGGCAAGCGTCACTTTAAAGGGAAATGCCCGATATGCGAGCGGAAAGGCAGCTTTCGTATTGATGACCGGGATGGCAGGGGCACGTTCATTTGTACCTGCAACGCCGGGGATGGCTGGAAACTACTCACCCTGACGCAGGGGAAAGAGTACAAGACGTTAGCGGACGAGATTGATCTGCTGTTGGGTATCCAGTCCGACAAACGCAGCACAGTGAAAAAAGAGACCAATATCACCGGATTCAGAAACAGAGTGACGGCCTGTTATGCCAATTTATCCCATCTCAGAGGCACACAGGGTGAGGCTTATCTGCGTAATCGAGGCATTCATGTTCTGCCTGCTGATAACGTGAAATATTGCGCCGAACAGCCTGTCCGCAACGGCACCCTGCAAGCGATATGGGCACTGGCTACCGATTCAAAAGGGTTAGCGTGTTATCTGCACCGGACGTATTTAGACGGGGATCGGAAAGCCGCGTTAGAGGTGACGAAAAAAATGAACTCACTGCAAGACGAGAGCTATTTAGCACATGCCCAATCAGTGGCTATTCGTCTGTTTCCGGTGGATTCGACATTGGGGATTGCCGAAGGAATTGAGACTGCGCTTTCCTGCAAGCAGATTTACGGCGTAAACACATGGTCAACTATGAATGCCGGGTATATGGCGAAATTCATTGCCCCACAAGGCGTGAAACACCTCATTGTTTTTGCAGATAACGACTGGAGCGCCACGGGTCACGCGGCTGCGATGGAGTGCGCCCGTAAGAATTTACAGGCTCATAACGATGTTGAAAAAGTCAGCGTTCGTTGGCCAGACGCCGGTGATTTTAATGACCTGCTCCAGAACGGGGATCAGGCCAGAGGATTAGAGTTTATAAGAAAGACAGCGGAGACAGCATAACAATGAAACTGGAATCAGCACTGAAACACTTTCACCCGAAGTCACCTGCGTTTAGTGACTCGTCATCCAGTACTGCCCCGGACAGAATGAAAGGCATGGACACCGCTGCGGCTTTAGGGATGGCTGAATCACGGGCTAAGTTTGGCATAACCGCTTTTTTCGCCAAGAACGGCGTCAGTGAAGAAGGTCGGTTCAGCACAGTCGAATCATTAACGCAATACGCAAGACAGACAGTACCGAAGCTCATAGCGAAAGCGGCTGGAAATAAACTGGGGCAATGTATGGTGATCTTATCGAAGATGGCCTTTGAAGAGTATTCCCGGTCAGCTGCGTCTACTTGTCAATGTCAGGAATGCAAAGGGAAAGGACTAATTTACAGCGTGAAGGATGTGGAGAAACATTCTGGCATTATCCGTGCAGATGGGGTGATGGTTCTTGAGCCGTGGATTGAAAGAGAGCAAGTTGGTGAACTCTGCCAGAAATGCGACGGTAAAGGCATTTTGTCAAATCGCTGTCGCTGCAAGGGGCGAGGTTTGGTGCTTGATGAGGAGCAAACTGCATTGCAAGGCGCGCCAGTGCATAAAATCTGCCCGCGTTGCTCAGGGAGAGGTTATAGCAGAGTACCTTCGTCAGTCGCTTATACTGCAATCAAAGTCTACCTGCCGGAACTGAACGAAAGAACATGGCGGCGTAACTGGAAACCGTTTTACCAAAAGTTGGTGGAGAAGTGTTACTCAGAACAACAGCGCGCCGAAGTTGCATTTAATGAGGTGACGAAATAAACAGTTGCATTTTGTCCGGCCTTGGTCTAACATCTTCAAATAGTGGGAACTTGTAACTATACTCACTACGAATATTTAAACCTCGCCCAGTGCGGGGTTTTTTGTTTATTGGGGAAACGAATGTCTACATTAGTCACAGAATCCTTAATTATTCGCCCTGCCTCTGAGCAGCCTACATTTGATATGGACGGCAAAGAGGTACTGGTTTTAAATCCCTGCGATGGCTGGCATATCGGTTATGTTCGTTTTTGGAATGAAAAAGAATATAACGGCATCTATCGATGGATAGGCGAAGAGTTTGAACCCCGATATTTTTACGTTGCTTGGGCACTTTTACCCGATGGACTGAAAGTTAGTAATGCTTTTGAGAGTCAAGGTGCTACACCAGAAGAGCATGATCGCTATTGGACTGGAAGAGCAAAGCCAAGCGGGAAATAAGTTATCAGCACCAAACTTCAAATATACACCTCACTGAATCACGCACTCGACTAACAGATAAACTTTATAATATTCCACCCTATTTTAAGGCGTATTGATTCTGTTACAGGCTATTCAATTGAGATAACAACCTGACCTCAGTAATATTATCTGGCTAGTTAGCAGTAGGATGAAATGACCTTTAACGAATAATAAAGTGAGGTGTTTATGTCTGATGTTAATAAGTTGGATAATAAACAATGCCCGTTTGATCCTGAGCAGTATAAGAAAAAAATTGAAATTGATGATATAGCACCAGTAGGTTCTTTCCCGTGGGCGATGATAAAAGTGTATTCGGGGAAGCAAGTGCATCGTAAGGATTGGTCTGCTCCTGATGAATATATATACCTTGTTCCGGGTAATGGTAGCGACGTAGCCCCCGAAGTTAAGGTACGTGATAAGCATGGAGTAGTAACATCTTGGCAACCTACGCAAGACGATATGATGTCTTGTGACTGGGTGTTGCTGGTGATAAAACCAAAACCAGTTGAATGCATGTTGTCTTTTGATCTTGAAGTAGAAACTGGCCAGTTTGATAGTGGCGAGCAAAACTACGGATACCTTGCTGACGAGGAATGGGGAGCTGATGGTGAGAAGCCTTTTGGTGATTTAACTAATTTCCAAAATAAAACAGATATTAAGACATTCTCATTATTCGTATGGTGGGATACTGACTCAGAGCTTGACATAAGAGTTTCCTCTGATAAGACTCAAGATGGTCATCAGAAGATGAAAGAATTATTCGGGAAAAACCTCACCGTAACTTCCAATGGAGTATCTTATTCTCTTGGCCAAGCTACAGAAGGAAGTAAAATTGGTGAAAAAGATTACGAATTCGTTGGGCAGTATAAAAACAACGATGCAAAACAACTAGGCGATCTACTAAAACAAAACGTAGGTAAAACACTGTTTTTTTGCTTCAACTGGAAATAAATCTACACACTGATTTCAAGGCTGCTTAATGCGGCCTTTTTGTTTTCTGCAACGGTAAGGTGTCTTTTGATAACACTTGTTATCCTTGCTCAGCATGGAGAAGGCATCTTAACCCTTGTGGAGAATGCTAGGGCTGACTGGCTGCTTAGATACTGTGTGCTTAACTGCTACCTGAAAGACTGACCTATATTCACTTATTGTGTGCGGGATGGTATGACTTGGTGCCTCATGTCGGAGATCAGTGCCGACCTCCACAATCAGTCGTCAATTTAGAGTTACTCTTGTTTTTCTGGGGAGTTTTCTTTTTTAAGTTCAGAATTCCTAGAAATAGTAATTCTATTGCAATCTAAGCACACTGTATTTTTAGCAGTCTCGCCATCATATAGATATGCATTGGGACTACCGCAGTCAGGGCAAATAATTTCTTCCATAAAAGAACTCCGTCATTTTTAATATATTGAGATTGCTACAGTATCAACTATTTGAATATGTAACCAATAGCTTATTTTATTATTGGTTAAAATAAACAAGAAAAATTAACTTTTCCCAAATTTGCCACCGCAATCACTCCCATAACCTCAGTATCTCCTATTGCGGCTGGCATCCTATTCACTACAACTCACAGGGGCGACCACAGACTCACCCCACGGACGCCCATTGTTCTGATGGGGTGGAAATATGAAGATGAAAGAAGATCCTAATATCTGGGTACACCTCGGAGACTGGCTCGTGTCGGTCAGAGAGCAAGGTATCTTGGCAACCCTCGCGGGGACCATGGCCTTTCTTCGTGGTCGTTATCACGGCGGCGGTTGGTTAAAGGTCTCCATCGATGCCTTTATGTGTGCCATGTTCGCTTGGTTCATTCGTGACGTATTAAATCTGTTTGGTCTGAATCCTGATTTGGCCTACATCGGTAGTGTGGTGATTGGCTATCTGGGGACAGACTTCATTGGTCAGTTGCTGCGTAAAGCGGCAGAGAAGAAAGCGGGAGGCACTTCTGATGGAAATCAGCACTAAAGGTTTGGAGTGCATTAAACAATATGAAGGCCTGAAACTGGAAGCCTACCCCGATCCGGCAACAGGTGGTATTCCGTGGACGATTGGCTACGGTCACACAAAAGACGTCAAGCCGGGGCAAATCATCACCGAACAGCAGGCCGACGCATTCCTGCATGATGACCTTCAGCCTATCTACATCACCCTTGAATCAGCCGTTAAGGTATCACTGAAGCAAGGTCAGTTTGATGCTTTGTGTTCGTTTATATTCAATTGTGGTGCGGGTAACTTTGTTCGTTCTACTTTGCTGAAGAAACTCAATGCGGGTGATTACCAAGGTGCAGCCGAAGAATTCCAGAGATGGAATAAGGCAGCGGGTAAAGTGATGAACGGTCTGACTAAGCGTAGGGCATCTGAGCGCCAGATGTTTTTGTTATGAAGCTCAATTTTACCTACGGTGTGGTTATTGCTCTGATTGTTGCTTCGGGTGCGGCTTACCTCTATCGCTCTGGATATAAGAAACAGCTCGGTATCAATAACGACCAGCTCACTGAAATCCAGCAACTGACCGACCGAATCAACTACCAGAATACGCACATTGACATGCTGCATGAGTTAGACACCAAACACACTCAGGAACTCGCCAATGCCAAGACTGAAATCGATACTCTTCGGGCTGATGTTGCCGCTGGTCGTCGCAAGCTGCGCATCAAGGCCACCTGTCCTATGTCTGAAGCCTCTTCCTCCGGCAGCGTGGTCGATGCAACCACCGTCGAACTCCCTAGAGAAACTGGACAAGCTGTTCTCGATATCCGAGAAGGCATCATCAACGACCGGGCAAAACTGAGATATTTGCAGGATTACATTAAGACTGAATGTCAACGAACCTCTGAGTAATCAGGGGTTTTTTATTATGAGAAACAGGAGAAGAAATCATGTTTACCGTTAAACAGATTATAGAAAACGCTACATCACTGTATGAAACCAAAGAGATTACCATTGCTCGTATTGGTTCACCTCAATGGAAGCAGGCGTTTGAGTTAACAAAAGAACTCGGTATTGAAACGCCCGATGTTATTGAATTTATCCCGCCGTCCTATTCAGATGAAGAAATGACACAAGTTGTGGAAGAAGAGCATTCACTCAGTGTAACCCGTGAAGGGGTAAACGCTGATGATTGTATCGCCATTGTCTGCTCAAATATCCCCAGCCCCACATTCCCGGAAATTCCAGAGTTGGGCGGAGGTGGGTATCAGTTCCTCTACAAAGGTGATCAGCTTTATGTCACCAATGAAAGTGGGTCTACAGTAGAAGTGGTTAAGTAGGGCTATTTATCACCCCAGAACAAATAATTCTGGGGTGTTGGAGTATGTTAGGACGCAGTGTGAGTGAGAGGACGGCAGGAGTACCGTCCTATTTTATTAGAACACACAATTTACAGTACCGTCAGGTTCTCGCCAACACAGACCCGCATCAATCATGCATTCTGTCCATTCCGGACTATTGGCGTCGTATTTTTGACACTGAGGAGGGGGCGCTATGGCATAAGTCTGCATTGAAGCGAAAAGAGTTGTACCAGCCACTAGGCAAAGAAGAAGATACTTTTTCATAGTTATTCTCCGCATCGTTTACAACGTTATCATCACGGAACCTGATAAACCCATTACACCGTAACAACAAGCGAATAATTCTTAACAATGAGTTAACACTTGAAACTCAACCCAATATTTCTTTACCCATTCCCTGAGTGGTTAAAGGAATACAGATAACTCATGCTGCCACTTCGTTCTCACCGCGTACCCTACGCATACGGACTGGTGGCATTTTTATTTTCACCGCGCACCGAAAGCGCATCTCAATTGCACCGAACCTAACCCTATCGAAATGAGCTTTCGAGGTCACCAGTTATGGCTGGCGAGCCTTCGGTGGGCTGGTTTCCTATTTCGGCGAAGGTTCATTTCATAGAGCAGGTAGAACGCGATGTCGAATGTCTTGGTCTTTAAAGAAAAAGAAGTCATCCCTTTTGATAATGGCGACGGGAAGATTTGGTTTACTGCCTTATCGCTCGCATCTTTATTGGAATATGCGGATGATAAGTCGGTCAACAAGATATACAGTCGAAATAAAGACGAATTTACAGAAGAGATGTCTCGGGTGGTCAAAATGACCCCCTCGGAAAAATCAAAGGGTTACGATAACTGGGAGACCGAAACTCGCATTTTCTCTCTTCGCGGTGCTCACCTTGTGGGGATGCTGTCGAAAACCAAAGTCGCTAAGGAATTGCGGAAATGGTTGCTAGATTTGGCTGATAAAGAAAGTAATACGTACACCCCATCCATTTGCTACACAATTCAACAGATGCAGGACATTGTCACAAAAGCGAGAAAGGCATCCGATGAAGACTCCTCTGATGCAGGTCGTAGATTAAGAAAACGACAAGATGATCTGGTTACTCTCGATAAAGCCGAAAAGTTAATTGATGACCTCGGTCAAATGGCTCTCGGGTTGGTTGGCGGCGGTAAAAAAGAAATCGAGCATAGGTTGTGATAGTTAGCACACTTTCACGCTGGACAAAAGTCATAAACTCATTGCCTTTCAATGTGTTACTTGTGCGCAAGGGGCTGGGCAAAACGACTTAATCCCTTGTTTTAACTCTTCTGTTTTGTGCGCACCTCTTCAGGTGCATCGATACTGATATCCCTTTGCGCCGGGTTATCGCCGTCTGTCGGTATTAGCTATGACATGTCTCCTTTTCATCGAGCGTACTGACCGAATCAAAAATAACCCATGCCCCTGAGAATAACAGGTCATTATCAGCAACATCCGCTGTAGGCAGGCCAAGTGATGTGACAGCCGGAGAGACGGCCTGTATTGCCATCCTGATTCACGAGTCACGATTGCCATACAGAAAAGCAAAGTCCGATTATCGTGCGTTACCTGTGTTTTAGGACACTGACAGCAACCTAAGTATTAAGTAGACTAAAACTTCAATGAGATTAATAAACAAAGGGAGTTGGTCGTTATGGGAATGGCCCTGATTATTTATGTTGTTATGACGATTACAGCGACGGTTGCAGTAATAGGCTCATTAATTGGAGTAATAGCTACATTCAGAGATGGTAAGAAAAATGACACGTCACTTCACTGGCTGATTGTCATTTTGCTCGGAGGGGCATTTATTGTCTCATCCTATTACTTCTGTATCCTTTGGTCTCAAGTACCCGATTTTCTTGATATGTACAGAAGAGGCTATGTTTAACATCTGATAACTAACCACCTTCGGGTGGTTTTTTGCTTTATGGAGGGCAGCGCATGTCATCCCGCATCTATGGCAGTAAATGGAATAAAGCCCGGCTGACTTTCCTGCAACAACACCCCCTGTGTGTGATGTGCCGGCAACAGGGCAGATTCACGGCCGCCACCGTCGTAGACCACATTGTCCCGCATAAACTCAAAGATGCCATGAACACCCGTCACAGCGCGGCCATCAAAGCGGCACAGCGTTTATTCTGGGATAAAAAGAACTGGCAGTCACTGTGCGCCTCACATCATAACTCGACCAAACAGCGTATCGAGAAGCGCGGTCAGGACATCGGCTGTGATGCACAGGGTTATCCGCTGGATGCTCACTCACACTGGCACCAATAACCGCCTGAAATTGATTCAAGAGGAAAGTGAAATGAAAGGCATGATGACGGGTGAAATCATCATGGGGAGGGCGGGTAAAAAGTGCCGGGCAGACACGTAAAGACCGCCGCCGTCCCGCAAAAATAACGCTAACGCAGTTTTTTAACAAAAAAAGATCCTCAACCGCTTGACATTGAAAGGAGGCTGACAATGACAAAGCGTACACGTTCTGACAGCCTCAAAGGCAAAATGCAGGCGATTGTCAACGCCTTTCAGGACACCATTGAACCCCCGGCACACGCCGGTTTAATACCGGAGGCTATCGACTTCTATAACGACAATATCCGCACCAAGGCTCTCCATTTATGGACCCCGTCCGATCTGATCGAGGCGGTCAGTCTGGCCAATAACCAGTACGCCCTGATGGCTGTCAGTCACTACCTGCGTCAGCTGGAATCGGATTATTCGGACGGGCGCGACGAGAAGGCCATCAAAGAAAACCGCAAGTATAAGCTGGAATTAACCCGCGTGATTATCGCCCAGCGTTCCGGTCTGCAAATCCACTCACGCGCCACGAACGGTGAAAGCCGTGATCAGCGCAACAAGAATCAGAATGATGCCGAAGCGCGCGCCCTGTTAGGGGAGGTTGAAGGTGATGAGTTACTGGCTTCACCGTGGCATTAAGGAGAGGGCATGGTCAGTCAGTTATCACGGGGTGAAAAGGTGATCGCGTTTATTGAGCGCTTTTGCTTTGTCCCCGAGGGCGCGCTGTTCGGGAAACCGCTCAGACTGGAGGCGTTTCAGCAAAAGTTTATCCGGGAGATTTACGATAACCCCAGCGGGACGCGCACGGCCTATTTATCGATTGCCCGCAAGAACGGCAAGACCGGTCTCATTGCCGGCATATTACTGGCCCATCTGGTGGGGCCGGAAGCGGTGCAGAACTCCCAAATCGTCAGCGGGGCCATGAGCCGTGAACAGGCGGCGATTGTGTTCAATCTGGCGGTCAAGATGATTAACCTGAACCCCCGGTTACAGTCCCTGATCCACATTGTGCCCAGCGGCAAGCGGCTGATTGGCAAGCCCTGTAATGTTGAATACAAAGCCCTGTCTGCCGATGGTAAAACAACACACGGGCTTTCTCCGGTACTGGCGATACTCGATGAAGTCGGGCAGGTCAGAGGCCCGCAGAACGATTTCATTGATGCTATTACGACCTCACAGGGCGCGCATAAACGTCCGTTACTGGTGGCGATTAGTACGCAAGCACCTACGGATGCGGATTTACTCAGTCTCTGGCTGGATGACGCGGCGAATTCTAACGATCCAAAAATCGTGTCACATGTCCACTCTGCACCCATGGACTTGGCCATTACCGACCCTGACGCATGGAAAGCGGCCAACCCGGCGTTGGGTATCTTTCTGTCACTGGAAGAAGTTGAGGGGCAGGCCAAGCGGGCGGCGCGAATGCCTTCGGAAGAGAACCGGTTCCGGAATCTGGTGTTAAATCAACGGGTATCACTGGTGTCACCGTTCATTTCACGCAATGCATGGATGGAGTGTGCCGGCGAACTGGAACCCATCGTGGGCAAATGTTACGCCGGGCTGGACTTATCGGCAGCAAAAGACCTGACAGCGCTGGTGATTATCGGTCAGTCCGCGTCGGGCAAATGGAATGTTCACCCGTTTTTCTGGACACCGGATAAGACCCTGCTCGACAGGGCGAAAACGGATCGCGTGCCTTACGACGTGTGGAAGAAGCAGGGTTTTCTGCGTACCACCCCGGGTGCTACGGTGGATTATGAGTACATCGTGAAAGAACTGGTTGAAATTACCGATAAATACGATATCGAGGTGCTTAATTTTGACCGATGGCGCATTGATATTTTTAAGAAAGAAGCCAGGCGGGTTGGGCTGTCCCTGAAAATGGCACAGTTCGGGCAGGGCTATAAGGACATGTCGCCGGCCATGGATAAAACGGAGCAGTTATTACTGGAAGGCCAGATAAATCACGCCAACCACCCTGTTCTGACCATGTGTGCCGCAAACGCGGTGGTTGAGCAGGACGCCGCCGGTAACCGGAAGCTGGCAAAAGACAAATCCACCGGTCGCATGGATGGCATGATCGCTTTAGTGATGGCCGCCGGGGCACTGAATCACGCGAAAAGCACCGCCGGTCTCGATGCCTTCCTCAGAAACCCAATCATGGCAGGGGTATAAATGACGAAAAAAATAGGAAAAATCAAAAGTGCCCTCCTGAACTGGATGGGGGTGCCGATAGGGCTGTTGGACGGTACGTTCTGGCAGGAATGGATCGGGACCAGCAGCAGCGGCAAAACCGTCAGCGCGGATAATGCCCTGCAATTGTCCACGGTCTGGGCGTGTGTCCGGTTACTGAGTGAAACGGTGTCAACCCTCCCGCTCAAGATATACCACTCAAAGGATGATGGTTCGCGCGAACTGGCGAAAAACCACCCCGTTTATCCGGTGCTGTGTCACCGGCCGAATCTGGAGATGACACAATCCCGGTTTATGTTAACCGTGGTCGCCAGTCTCTGCCTGCGCGGCAATGCGTTCATTGAAAAGAAGTTCATTGGTCACAAACTGGTGGCCCTGCTCCCGTTGCTCCCGCAAAACATGACGGTCAAGAGACTGCCGAACGGGGAGATTGAATACACCTACGCCGATACCACCGGCAAAAATCCGGGGGAGCGCCGGGTTATTCCGGCCAAGCACATGATGCACATCCGGGGATTCGGAGTCGACGGGCTGAGCGGGCTTATCCCGGTTAAAACCGGGCGGGATGTGATTGGGGCGGCGCTGTCCACGGATGAGGCGGCGGCCAAAGTCTTTGAGCATGGGCTGCAAAGCTCGGGCTTCATCTCGGCGAGAACGGATCTTACCGAAGAACAAACTCAGCTTATTCAAAAACATATCACCACTTTCACCGGGTCAAAAAACGCCGGAAAAATGATGGTGCTGCCGGCGGATCTGACCTATCAGAACATCACCATGAACCCGGAAGCGGCCCAGCTGTTACAGAGCCGTGCCTACAGCGTGGAAGAAATTTGCCGCTGGTTCCGGGTGCCGCCCGTGATGGTCGGTCACGCCACAAAGCAATCCAGCTGGGCCTCCTCACTGGAGGGCATGAATATGCAGTTCCTGACGCACACCCTCAGGCCATTACTGGTCAATATTGAACAGGAAATCTCGCGTTGTCTGCTGGATTCCGACAGTGATTATTACGCGGAATTCAATGTGGAAGGACTGCTGCGGGCCGATAGCCGGGGCCGGGCCTCTTATTATGCCACCGCATTACAAAACGCCTGGATGAGCCGCAATGAGGTCAGGCGTAAAGAGAATTTACCCCCGATTGAAGGCGGTGACGTTTTCACCGTGCAACTGAACCTGACCCCGATAGATCTGCTCGGGGAAGACCCCGAACCAAAACCGCGACCGGAGGACAACCATCATGATGATTAAACACAAAATGCCCGCTGCCCCCGAGGGCAGGCCGTTGAAGGCGGCTTCCCACGAGGTGAGACCTTTAGCCCTCGACAAATGGAACAGCGGCATTAAGGCTGCGAACACGGATAACACCCTGTCTATGCTTGACGTGATTGGCGAGAGTTTCTGGGATGAAGGGATCACCGCGAAACAGGTCGCCGGGGCGCTGCGGGCGATAGGTAACCAAGACGTCATCGTCAATATCAACAGTCCGGGCGGGGATGTGTTTGAGGGGATCGCCATTTATAACCTGCTGCGCAACCATGGTGGGAAAGTCACGGTGAATGTGCTGGGACTCGCGGCCTCCGCCGCCTCCATTATTGCGATGGCGGGCGATGAAATCAAGATGGGGCACGGCGCATTTCTCATGATCCATAACGCATGGACGTGTTGTTGTGGCAATAAAAATGACCTGCTCGCGGTAGCGGCCGCACTGAAACCGTTTGATGACGCACTGGTCGATATCTATGCCACCCGGACCGGTATCGACAAAGACACCCTTGCCCGCATGATGGACGATGAAACGTTTATCAACCATACCGACGCACTCGCACAAGGGTTTGCGGATGGGATGTTAACTGCGGATGTGGTTGATGACGGCAACGACAGTCCGCAGGCCGCTATGCGAAAACTGGATGCGTTACTGGCAAAATCCCATGTCCCGCGCGCGGAACGCAGAAAACTGTTCAATGCGTTAAATGGGCGTATGCCGGGCGCGACGCCCCACAATAACGGTACGCCGGGCGCTGCCGATGACCTCAACGACGCAGCTTTAGCCAAACTGGCAACTGCTGTTAACAACTTTACTCCCAACTCACGATAATGCGGGATCTCACCATGTCTAATACGATTGAAATGTTACAAAACCTGTCCGCCAAAATTGAAGCGGCCAACAGTCAGTTCAATGCGAAAGCCGAAGAAGCCCTGAACGAAGCGAAGAAAGTCGGTGGTCTGTCCACGGAAACCAAAGCGTCCGTTGACAAGATGGCAGCGGAACTGAATACCCTGCGGGAAGCGGAAAAATCCCTCAAAGCTGAGCTGGGTGAACTGCAACAGCATGTGGCGCAAATGCCCCTGCAAAATGCGGTACACGTTGCACAGACATTAGGCCAGCAAGTGATTTCTGCGGAGCTGATGAAGGAAGTTAACGGCAATATCTCTGCCAACCGCCGTCTTAGCGTGCCGGTGCAGGCCGCCCTGACGACCCCGCAACTGCCGGATCGCGTTATCGAGCCGCACCGGTTGCCTGACATTGACGTCAAACCCAAGCACCGTCTGTTTATTCGCGATTTGATTGCCGGCGGAACCACCACGTCGAACGCCATTTTCTGGGTACAACAAACCGGATTTACTAATAAAGCGGCGGCGGTCCCGGAAGGCACGGCAAAGCCTTACAGTGATATCACCTTCGCCACGCAAATTACCCCGGTGGCAACACTGGCGCACATGTTCAAGGCGTCCAAGCAGGTACTGGACGATTTCGGCCAGTTAAAGTCGCTGATTGACAGCGAAATGCGCTACGGCCTGAAATTTGTGGAAGAGCAGCAGATCCTGTTCGGTGACGGGGCGAACGGCAATATCAAAGGGATTGTGCCGCAGGCCAGTCAGTACAAGGCGGAAATCAAGGTGGAGAAAGCGACCGCCATTGATGATATCCGGCTGGCGATGTTGCAGGCGCAATTAGCGTTGCTGCCTCCGTCGGCGATTGTGACCCACTTTGTTGACTGGGCGACGGTGGAGCTGATTAAGGACAGTCTCGGGCGTTATTTGTTGTCCAATCCGCAAGGCTATACCACGCCGACGTTATGGGGTCTGCCGGTGATTGCGACCGATGTCGCGGCCTTCCGGGGTAAATTTCTGGTCGGTGCGTTTGATTCTGCCGCTCAGATTTTTGACCGGGAACAAATGAACGTCGTTATCTCCAGTGAGAACGAAGACGACTTCGGCAAGAACATGATCTCCATTCGTTGTGAAGAGCGTCTGGCACTCGCCGTCAAACGCCCGGAAGCCTTTATTTACGGTGATTTTACCGCTTCGGTAGCCCCCAAAGGTTAATCACATTACTCACGGCGGTCACTGGCCGCCTTTTTGATGACAGGTGACGGATGATACCCCTTTCCATGATTAAAGATCATTGCCGGCTGGATTCATCACAGGATGATGCCTTGCTCGAGCAATACGAAAACGCCGCCATTCACTATGCCCTGAACTATACCGACAGAAAAACGCTGCATATTCCGCAGGGGGTATCCCCGGAACCCGCAACAGAAAAGACCGCACCGCCGGAGGCCATTGATGATAATGCGCTGGTCTTAAACGAAGCGGTGATTCAGGCCCTGTTGCTGCTGATCGGGCATTGGTATGAGAACCGGACTGCCGTGGTGGTGGGACAGTCGGCGGCAACCCTCCCGTTTGCCGTTAAGGCACTGCTGCAACCCTATAAACGCTACCGCCTGTGAGGTGACTATGGATATTGGCCGGCTTCGCCACCGGATCGAGATTCAGGCTATCCGGGCTAACCAGACCCCCGCCGGTAGCGTCATCAAAGAGCGCTATACCGTGGCGACCGTCTGGGCAGAGGCCAAGTTTATCAGCGGGCGTGAACTGGTGGCTTCTAAAGCGGTCCTGTCTGAAAGCCTTGTCCGGTTCTGGATACGTTATCGGGCGGACATCCAGCCCGCGATGGAAATTGTCTTCAGGCAAAAAACGTACACCATTCAGGCCGTGATGCCGGATAACCGGTTGACCCTGCTTGAGTTGCTCTGTCAGGAGGGCGTGAAACAGTGACCACCCTTGATTTTTCTGCGCTCAACGACCTTTCACGGGATTTAGCGCTGCTCAGCAAGGCCGAAAGTGACACCGTACTGCGTCGGAGCACACAGGCGAGCGCGAAAGTCCTGCGCGATGAAACCCGCCGACGCGCCCCGGTCAGAACCGGTAAACTCAGACGGAATATCCGAACCGCGAACCGGAGAAAGGGGCGGGACGGCACGATTTCAGCCGGGGTCTATGTGCAGGGTTCGAATCAGTCCGGTACTAACAGCGATACCCGTATGAAAAAGAATGACTCACGGAATGCCTATTACTGGCGATTTCTGGAAAAAGGCACCTCTAAAATGGCCCCCAGACCGTTTATTGACCCGGCGTTTGAGGCTAAAGCGGAGGAAGCGGCTGATGCGGCCTTCGCGGTTGCCCTGAAAGCCATTGACGAGGTGTTAATGAAATGAACGACGGTGACCTGTTTAAATTATTGTCTCCGGTTTTGCCCGGGCGGGTCTTTCCTTACTTGATCCCTTCAACGCAAAGAGAAACTGGTTCCCCGTGGTGCGTATTTTCTACTTACCATATCTATACCGATGTCCTGAGTGGCCCAGCCCTGAAAATAACGCGCCTTCAGGTGGATGCTTACGCCACCACGTTTGAGCAGGCCGACCAGATTTGTCAGGGCGCACTCAACGCCGTGAAACACCGGCAACCGGTTGACGTGGAGCGTGAGAACGGCTTTGAAGAAGACACTGAACTCTATCGCGCCACCCTGACCTGCAAAATCTACACATAACTTTTATTCCTCAATCCTGCCGGAGATCACCCATGGCAAAATACGAAAAAACGTTAGGCACCTCGCTGTCTGTCTCGGCAGAGGCCGCGAACGATGACAGCAATCCCGCGATTAAGTGGATCGCTATTGACACCTCGGTAAAAGAAATCAGCTACACCGGCGGTCAGAAATCCGATATCGAAGTCACCACCCTCGGCTCCCGTGAGCAGGAAATGATTAACGGGCTGGCTGCCCCGGCTGAAATTACGATTGCCGGGCACTGGACCGCCGACGAGGAAGGACAGGATATTCTGCGACTGGCCTATGATACCGATCAGGCTTATGCCTTCCGGGTTAAATTCCCCAGCGGCAATGGTTATACGTTTCTGGCAGAAGTGCGTCAGGAATCATGGAGTGCGGCGGCCAACGGCATTGTCAGTGCCTCATTCACGCTACGTATGCAAGGTCGCCCCACTCCCTTAGTCAAGAAAACCCGCTCACTTCAGAAGGATAAAACATAATGGATCTTCGCCAGCTTGCGTTAACCCCCCGTCTGGGCTTTCGCACCAAAACCGTGACCGTGCAGGAGTGGCATCACGCCACGGTTATCCTGCGTGAACCCTCTGCCGCCGCATGGGTCGCATGGAATGAAATCATGCAGCCGGAAACCGACGAGGAGGAGGTGCCCCTGTCGGTCGCAGAGAAGGTATTGCGTAATACCCGTGCTGATGTCGCGCTCTTTATTGATGTGTTGTGTGATGAACAGGGTGTACCGGTTTTCACCCCGGACGATACCGAGGCGGTGATGAAAATCTATGCCCCGGCGCATGCCCGTTTGTTGCATCAGGCACTCAGTCTGGTGACGGACACTGATGATGCGGAAAAAAAGTCCGATCCCCGTTAACCTGCTTTATGCTGACGCTCGCCCTGCGACTGGGCAAAACCCTGTCTGCGTTGCAGCGTGAGCTGAGTGCCAGCGAGCTGATGCTGTGGCTGGCGTATGATCGTCTCAGCCCCCTCAGTGACCAGCGCGGGGATATTCAGGCCGCCCAGATTGCGGCCGCTGTGTATCAGTCGCAGGGCGTCAAAGTCAGTCTGGATGAGGCGTTGCTGCAATGGGGAAATCAAGACGACGCGCAGCAGGATGACCTCGAACACTTCTTTGCTCATCTCGCATAGGAAATACTGTGGCAAAACTCCGCGAACTTATCATTAAAATATCGGCAAATTCCAGCTCATACCAGAGTGAAATTGCCAAGGCCGCCCGTCTGGGAGAAAACTATCACCGGGTGATGGAAGGCGGTAACCGCCGTGCCGCTGCCGCCGCCAGAAACAGCAGTGCCGCCCTGCGTGATCTGAATCATCAGCTGGTTTCCGTCAAAGCGTCCGCGATGGGCCTGACCGGAGCATTTGCGGGCATTTTTGCCACCAGTAAATTAGTGGAAACGGCGGACAAATGGACCAACCTGAATTCAAGGTTAAAGCTGGCGACACAATCCAGTCTGGATCTGGCGGAAAGCCAGCGAATGCTGATGGCAATGAGCCAGAAAACCGGCACCGCCTTTGAAGCTAACGCGACCGTCTTCGCCCGTGCCGCCACGCCCATGCGGGCGTTAGGTTATGCCACGAAAGAGATTGTCGGTATGACCGAAACCCTGTCTGCCGGGTTAAGGGTGTCGGGGGCCTCTGCGTCAGAAGCCAGTTCCGTGCTTATTCAGTTCTCACAGGCCATGTCCTCCGGTGTCCTGCGGGGGGAAGAATTTAATGCCATGGCAGAGAACGGGGGGCGCATTCTTCAGGCTTTAGCGGATGGTCTCGGTGTCTCCAGAACGAAAATGAAAGCCATGGCGGATGGCGGTCTGCTGACCATGGATAAAGTCATTCCGGCCTTATTGAGTCAGTTAGGTAAATTAAGAGCCGAAAGTGAATCCATGGGGGCCACGGTTGAGAAATCGTTAACCCGTGTGCAGAACTCCTTCATGGAATGGGTGGGAGACGTTAACAAGGCCACCGGAACAACACGTGTGCTTGCCGGCACGCTGGATGATCTGTCCAAAAATATCAACAATGTCGCCGCCGCCGGGATGGTCGTAGCGGGCCTGTTCGGGGCGAAAGCCATCGGTAACCGGCTAACGGCGATTCAGGCTTCAACCTCGGCGTTAATCCAGAATTCCCGGGCCGAAATCAATAACGCTGATCAGGCTTACCGTAATGCGCAGGTTCAGGTGGCGAATGCCAGAGCAACGGAGCTTCAGGCCCAGCGCAATGTCTTAGCGGCGCGCTCAAGGTTACTGCAAACCACCAACGATCAGCAATTTACCGCCGCCCAGCTGAGATTAAACCGGGCGATAGAGGCAGAGGCAAAAGCGCATGCGGTGGTCACTCAGAGTATCGCCGCCAGAGCCGCCGCGCAGTCAAGGCTGAATGCCGTCACCTCGCTGGGTCAACGGATGGGGGGCGCGCTGCTGGGTGCCGTGGGTGGCATTCCCGGTGCATTGATACTGGCTGCCGGTGCCGCTTATCTGCTGTATCAGAATCAGAAACAAGCCAAGGAAGAGGCACGGGAGCACGCCAAAGAAGCCGCTAACATCAAAAAAGAGCTAAGTAAGATGTCAGCGTCTCAGTTGGGTGATACGAAGGGAAAGCTGCAAGAAGATCTTAAGGTCGCCAAAGCTGACATGGAAGAGTACGGCAGGCTGGTTAAGCGTAATCAATATAGTGTTGATGAGTTTGCCAGAAGACAGGCTAAAGGCATGGATGTGGGTGATAGTCTAAAAAAATACAGCGTAGCACTCTCTGAGAATAACGCTAAATACGAAGAAGCAAGGACGCGAGTCGATGAGTTAAGAGCGGTATTATCAATTCTTTACGACAAACAAGCCGAAAATGCCGAGAAAGAAAGGAAAGTTGTTGCTGCAATCAATGAGATCAGGAAGGGTGAAAATGTCACTATAGCTCTAAAAAATCAAGGGCTTGCACTGACAGTTGACTTAATGGAGAGGCTCAAGCGGGCGGCTATTGATGTGTCCGGTCTTCATATTCCCGTCCCCGAGGTGAAATTTGAACCCAATGATAAATTAAAAGCACTTTTAGCCGACCAAGAGAGGGAAATTGATCTCTCCAGAAGAAAGGGACTGGACAAGGCTCAGCGTGAGGCACACTACAAGGCTGTTGATGCGGGACTCAACCCGAATGACCCACAGCAGAAGCCCTACGTGGATCGGATGGTTAACAATGCCACCCAGATATATCAGAACACCGAGGCGATGCGGAAACAGGACGAAGCTGCCCGGGAAGCCCGGAATGCCGCAGAAAGAGCCACTCAGAAAGCCGCCAGAGCGGCGGAAGATTACGCCCAAAAAGTGGCGGAACTGAACACCCAGTTAGCCACAGAAGCGGTTCGTTATCAGGACGGTAATACCGCCGCTGAGCGGTTTGCGGCGGCTCAGGGCAATGTGACGAAGTTCACGCAGGCGCAAAACACCCAGCTCAATCTGTTAAACCAGAAACTGGAAGAAGCCAAGCAGCGCTATCAGGATTTGCAGGCCGCCATTGAAGCCGATCCGTTCCGCCATGCTGCCAAAAGAACTCAGGAAGCCACTGAACAACTCCAGCGGCAGCAGGCCAATGGTCAGATTGAATCCCCCGCTGAGTACACTTACCGAAAAAGTGAAATCTGGAAAGACGATGTGAGAGGCAAGGCGGAGGCCAGCCAACAATATGCGGTTTCTGCGAAAAATGACCTGCTGGGTGATGTTGATCCGATTCAGGATATTGAGAACCAGCTGGAACGTAAGAAAGCCCTTTATCAGACCTATGCTGATGCTGAAGTTATCTCTCAGCAACGCAAAGGTGAACTGATTCTTGCAGCCGAACGCGATACGGACAGTAAACGGATTGAAGCCGCCAAACAGGTCTTTGCGAGTCAGGGTGAGTTACAGTCACTTGCAATAACGATGTTTGAGACCACGCAGGAGCGGATGGGGAACATGGTTACCGGCCTGCTGACCGGGAGTAAATCCCTGCGGGAAGGGATGTCGGAGCTGTTCGCGTCACTGGCGCAGGATGTGGTGAAAAGTCTGGTCAAAATGGCGGCACAGGCCTTGATCACTAATACCATTATGAAAGGCATAAACTCTATAAATAATAAGGGGCTACACGTACTGGTGTTTATTGCAACTTAATGAAAATAAAAGAATAAATATCTATTTATGGTTTTCACTCGTTTTGGTGTTTTCTGGTTGTTACACCACTCCGTGTATTGCAATGTGTATTGCAAAATAAAACAAGGTTCATTCAATGGCGGTCAATAAACTCAGTGATAAAAAACTCAAATCCTTGTACGGTAAACCTGTTGAAAAACAACAGACGATAGCGGACGGGAACGGGTTATCAATCAGATTAAGTAAACAAGGGACAATCAGCTTTGTTTTCTTCTACCGCCTGTATGGGCGTAAAAGTGCGCCGATATGGTTAACATTGGGTAAATATCCCGATTTAAGCCTTAAAGCTGCGAGAGAGCAAAGAGATAAATGCAGGGTATGGTTAGCTGAGGGAAAAGATCCAAGAGTTCAGATAAAAATAGCCAAAGAAGACACTTTAAAACCTGTCACAGTGAAAGACGCAATGGAATATTGGATTAATAATTACGCTATTAGTAAACGTAAAAAAGTAATCAGTATTAGATGTTATCTTTCTAAGCATATTTATTCAGAGATTGGGGATATTCCATTAAATGAATGTACATTATCAATGTGGATTAATTGCTTTGATAAAATTAGAAAAACCTCACCAGTACAAGCGGGAGATATTTTAAAAATATCACAACAGGCTTTAAAATTCTGTCGGGTAAGAAAATATGCAATCAGTCATGAAATAGATGATTTAAATGTGAGTGATGTCGGTGAACGATCCAATAAAAGAGACCGAGTGCTAACAAATGATGAATTACGAGATGTATGGCACTACATAAATAAAGAATATGACAATCACATCATGTCACACGAAAATAGAATGATTCTTCGGTTTTTGATTGTGTTTGGTTGTAGATTGTCTGAAATATTACTTTCAAAATGGGATGAGTGGGATTTTTCAAACAATGTATGGAGAGTGCCACCAGAACATAGTAAAAATGGTAGAGAAATAATCAGGCCTATCCCAAGTAATTTTAAGAACTGGCTATTGTTATTAAATCAATCAACAAAAAATAGAGAATATGTTATTGGTTTTGATATGAAGCAATGTACAGCTAGTTCAGCTATTGGGGAAATATGGAAACGATTAGGCCATAAAAATAAATGGACAGCACATGATATGCGTAGAGTGCTAGCAACTAATCTTAGTGATAGTGGTTTTGAGCATAATGTAGTTGAACAGTTATTAGGTCATACTTTAGGTGGTGTTGCTGGGATTTATAATCGAAGTCAATATATGGATAGAAAAAGAGAAGCACTTTATTGGTGGAGTGATTATTTAGATTCTCTATTAAAGTGAGGTTAAATCATGATAAAAGTATTAACTCGCGAAGAACTAGAATGTGATGATAAGATTGATCGATTAATAAGAATAGAAGAATGTGAGTGGTTAACTTCAATTGGACGTAAACAGAGAAATTTACTTGAGAAAAAAGGTCAGTTTCCTGCAAAAGTAACGATAGGCCCACAAACTAAAGTTTATCGATTATCTGAAATTCAGGCATGGATAAAAGGCACTTGGAAGCCAGAATAAAATTAAACTTTATTTAGATTAATAATAACCTCGCTCGCGGGGTTTTTTATTTTGGAGAATATAAAAATATGTCAGTGAAATTTACATCACCTACAGCACAAGAACGACAATCAATTTTAAATGAGTATGGTGAGAAATATGATCGCAGAATCAGGGAAAAAGAATGTGAGCACCTTTCCAGTTTATCGCGTTCCCGTCGTTGGGTATTAGAAGAAGAAGGTAAATTTCCGAAACGTGTTCCATTGGGGCGTAATTCAGTCTCATGGTTATTAAGTGATGTTTTGTGGTGGGTACGTAATCCGCCAACAGTAGAAAACGTAAATAACCCTTATAGCCGAAAATCAAATTAATTAAGACAAAGTAAATGACATCTAAAAATATGGTCTTAAATGGTCAGGAACTCGCTCACACTGAAAATAACTGCATAGACTCCTTGAGACTAAGGAGTCCTGTCGTCGTCCTCAATTTGGGAGGCTACCCGATAATTTCGGGTTGGTTACTTAACTCATTGATATCTAATCAAGCTGCAAATATGCAGTCTGGTCATAATATGCACGTATCTTTTAGCGACGCGCAAACTTTGCAGTCATCATTTAGAGGAGTGCAAAAAGAAAAGGATAGCACGGCGAATGCTACCCTTTGGGATGATGGCTCTTTCCATCATAAGATAAATCAATTAGTTATCTGCACCCTTTTAAAAGGGGCAGTCAACCAAGTGAAAGATATTCACTCGGTTAGTTATTACTCAGATGATGCTTTGGCTTTGCGCTGGCGGCGTTTGGCCTCTGTTTTGATAGCTGCAACAATGTACTTACCTGTGCTCTCACCCGCTTCTTTTGTTGTTTCCATTAGCTCAACTATTTCGTGTGGAACACGTGATACAAGTTTTTGGGATTTATTATTTACGTCTGCTGTTGGCATATATGACTCCATGATAAAGTGGTGGTGCACAGTATACATTAAAAAATGTAAAATAATAGTGTTGACTAACACCACTTCTCATGTCTATAGTGGTGCACACTTAGGATTCATAATAGCAGAAAAAAGAACGCCCCCGAATGGTATTACCAGTACCAGACGAGGGCTAACCAACAACGTAATGGAGACTTACGCTATGGCTACCCCACAGCTTACCCAAACTCGCCTCAAATTTACATTCCTAATTGCATCAGGCACTCAGCGACTGGTGGATATTCATCCGGTGCGCCTTATCACGGTACTGGCAGACAATGAAGGTGAAGCCCGTCTATTGGCTGGCATCTCTTCCCTGATATTCGTTTCCCGTCAGGGGGTGAATTATGCGCAACCCTGAACCCCATGACTATTACGCTCACAAAAACGGGGAAACCGTACAGGTGCTGTCAGTCGCCTTTAATCGTGTGACCTTTGTCCGTGAGGGTTATCAAAGCCCGATCATCATGCCATTAAGCCGTTTCACTAACGAATACACCTACGCAGGGAGAGCCTGATTATGTCTGATATCTATAACCATTTGGTACGTACTAATTTCGACGCCATGAGCACCGAAGAACTCAAAGATCTGCGTAAAAACTCCGAAGGGGCATTGAGCAGCGTGATGGCGGCAATGTCGGCAATGGGTGAGATGGCGTTCTGGTCAGTTGATAATGAAAGCTATGACAATCGTCAGGCAAGGGAAGATTTACGCCGTATCGGTGAAGCATTGATGTATTTACCGAGGATCGCTCAAGCGCTGAACGACACAGAACAAAACGCTCAGTTTGAACTCCATCACCGCGAGGGATTCCCGAAATGGTAAGTCATATTGATATTCGTTCGGTGAAAGCAGCGGCACAAAATCAGTGGCAAGGTTTGCTGTCTGCCTGTGGTGTGGACGTTCCAGCAAAGGGTAAGCATGATGCTTGCCCCATCTGTGGCGGGAATGACCGCTTTCACTTCATAGACGACCACGGGGACGGTAACTGGCATTGTCGCCAGTGTGAACACCCGAATCACGGAGACGGTTTTGATTTACTCTCGAAAGCTAAAGGTATCACGGTAATTGAAGCGGCTAAGCTGGTTTCTGAGGCTTTATTGCTTTCCTTGCCTGAACCCCAGCCTGCCAGAAAGGAGGCTCTGAAATCAGAGGCTCCTCTGATAACTGAGAAAGTGAACAAGCTGGTGGCTCAGGCTATTACCGGACAATCTGATTATCTGACCAAAAAGGGGCTGGAGTGCCCCAATCAGAGACTACTGAATGATGGTTCGTTGTTACTGGTCACTCAGACACTGGACAACACGATCACCGGTGCTCAAATCATCAAGCCGAAGGGTGAAAAACGTCTTGTCTCTGGTACGCAGAAAAAGGGGAGTTTTATCCCCTTATCACCTGTAATCGGAACACCAGACACGATCATCATTACGGAGGGCTATGCAACCGCCTTAACGGTGAGCCAGTTATATGAGGGCTGGGTACTGGCTGCGATTGATGAAGGTAATTTACCGACCGTGGCTAAACAGGTCAGGGAAAGGTATCCAGACGCAAAAATTATTCTTGCTGGTGACAATGACTGGCACTCACCGGCGAAACTGGACAACAAAGGCAAGCCCAAGAAGAACGTCGGCAAGATTGCAGCCGAGAAGACAGCTAAGGCTGTCAACGGCTGGGTAGCGTTACCGCCAACAGAGCATAAGGCCGATTGGGACGATTATCGCCAGCAGCACGGCATCGAGGCAGCAAAACAGGCATTCAGTGAAGGGTTGTATCAGATGGGGGAGAATATGTCAGTATCAAAATCCGTAGTCATTAATCTAGACGAACACCGGGCAAAAGAGCGTGATCCGTTAAAGCCCTTTATTGATGAGCGTAAAAACGGAATTTATTACGTTACGCCAAAGGTGGACAAAGAGAGCGGGGAAATTATCAATCATGAGCAATGGCTCAGTGACTCAATGAAGGTGATCGGGCGTGGTCGTGATGATATTGAATTTTATCTGATTATCCAGTGGGAAGAAGACGGGACAACTTACACTGAGGCAGTGAAAACAGGTGATGTTGGCGCAAATGAAGGCTGGCGACAGCTCAAAGCCGCAGGGTTGAATATTGCCACTAAACCTTTTTTACGTCACACGCTATCGGATTGGTTACAACGCCGCGCCAAAAAGACTGACTGGCATATTACCCACTCGACAGGCTGGCAGCATGGGGCTTATATCTTCCCGACAGGCGAAGTGATTGGCAATTCAGAGAAGTCAGTTATTTTTTGTGGCAGAACATCATCAATACGCGGGTATACCGTGACAGGAACGCCGGAAAGCTGGCGTGACTCAGTAGCCAAATTAGCCAAAGGCAATCCCTTTATGATGCTGTCCATTGCGGCTGCGTTAGCTTCCCCGGTTATCGGCTTATTGCGTGATGATGGTTTTGGGGTTCACTTTTATGACCAAAGCACCGCAGGGAAAACCACCGCGCAAAGCGTCGGCTGTAGTGTCTTTGGTGAACCGTCTGCGATGCGTTTGACGTGGTTTGCAACGACATTAGGGCTGATTAATGAAGCAGCAGCCCATAACAATAACCTGCTACCCCTTGATGAAGTCGGGCAAGGTTCATCGGTTAAAGATGTAGCAAATGCATCTTATGCATTGTTTAACGGCAAAGGAAAGTTGCAAGGGGCGAGAAATGGCGGAAATCGTGACATTCTCCAGTTTAAAACGATTGCTATCAGCACTGGCGAGGTCGATCTTGATACGTTTGTCAGAAGCGAAGGTAAGCGTATGAAAGCAGGCCAGCTTGTCCGGTTGCTGAATATTCCGTTCAGTAGCCCGACTACTTTACATGGTTATCAGGATACCAGAGAACACGCTAAGGCAATCGAAAAAGCCATTGCTGACAATCATGGGGCTATTGGGCGGGTATGGTGTGAATATTTGACTCAGCATCAAAAAGCAACCAGAAACACCATTGAGGAAGCCAAAATCCGTTGGAATGGATTGATCCCCAAAGGCGCTGGGGCACAACTTCCCCGTGTGGCAGAACGGTTTGCCATCTTAGAGGGGGCGCTTATTGCAGCAACACATCTCACCGGATGGACAGAACAAGAGAGCCGAGATGCTATACAGCACTGTTTCAATGCGTGGGTGACTGAATTTGGTACTGCCAATAAAGAACACCAACAGATACGGGAACAGACAGAGGCATTTTTAGACCGCTTTGGATTAAATCGGTATGCGCCAGAACCGTACACCTATGATCATGCCACTATTTCTAACCTTGCAGGCTACCGAAAAGATACCAGCGATATCCCCAATAATGGCGGCCTTATCCATTTCTACACATTTCCTGATGTGTTCGAAACAGAGGTATCAGAAAGGTTTGATCCGAAGATGTTTGCGCGGGTGCTGGCTGAATCAGGGATGCTGAAAAAGGCTGCAAATGGTGGTTTTAAGGTGCAGGGCATGAAGCACAACGGTTCACCCCGTAAGTATTATGTGCTGATGTATTCTGCTGATGAGATGGAAGAGTAAATTCTCTATACGTGTAAAACTGACCGACAACACCGACAAATCGACAATGGTTATATAAATATATTACAAATCAATGCATTAAAATATTAAATGTTTGTCGGTACGTTGTCGGTTTGTCGTTTTCATTGTCGGACTTAAAACAAAGCACCTGCCAGAAGGAAAACTTTCTTTTCTTGGCAGGCAAGAGGATTCAGAGAAATATGAAAAAGTTTATAGGTGGCGTTGTCGAAAACCGACAATAGGGATAAGACAATATCCATATGAAATATAAAAGTAAATTTGTAATTTTAGAGATATCAAAAAATTGAGCGACAATTGACCGACAACGATTTAATATTATATCCAATTGAATATAAAAGATAATTTTATCAATTGTCGGTTTGTCGGCGTTGTCGGTAACTTTTCACTATATATATACAAAAATGGAGATTGCTATTCTAGCGGTAATATAACGAAGCCGAACAGTTAGCTATCTGTGTTCGGCTTCGTGTATGTAGTAATCCAATCTTGAATATACTTTCCGTGAGCAAGGATGGGATTTTTCGTCGTTGAATTAACGATCATTGCTTCTCTGATTCATTTGTAGCATCAGCTATCATTTGTTCGACGACCTGAGCTGCATCTTGCTCTGCTTGTTCAACGGTTTCTTCAATGTTAACTTCGCCAGTTCTGAACGCATTGGCGACTCTACTAAATGATGCCACATCTTCAGGGGTTGTATTTGCATTAGGTAGAGAGTTATTGATAGCTCTAGAAACGAGTACACTTGCAACTTCTGATGAATCGTATTTTTCTGCTAGCTCATCTAGCAATGTTGCATCGCGGAGCAAAGCAGCGTTGCCTGTAATTTTATCACTCATGTGAACTCCTTATTAGTTACATAGAGATTATGTACAACTGCTACTTTTTACCCCTAACAATGAGTATTTCCTATGTCCGAAATGTCTTTTTCCGTCTTGCATCACAAAATCAACATCAGGGTATTAGATTTGTGATATCGAAGCATATCAAATAGTAAATTTTTGTAAATATTTTGTCCTCATGTTTCCCCTTGCTTAGACCTCTTATTTAGAGATCTTTTTTATTATTTTTCATAGTGTTAAATAGTTACTGCTGATACATGTAGGCTCATCTTGATTTCAATTGCTCTGTAGCAAGTCCTCAAAGGCGGTAGTGCTAACCCGCTACCGCTTCCCCAAACCTGCATGACAGCGAACCTTTAACCTACATGCAGAGGCATCATGAAGAAATTACTCGAATTACGCCAACAGAAAGCCGATTTAACGACCCAAATGCGTTCTCTTCTCACTAAAGCCGAAGACGAAAAACGTTCACTCAATGCGGATGAAACCAAGCAGTTTGATGAGCTGCGCACTCAGTCCGATGCGCTCAATACGGAAATTGCCCGTTATGAGGCACTGTCTGATGAAGAACGCAATCAGGCCAAGAACCAGCCCGCCAGTAAAACACTCAGCAATGACGAACTGCGTCACTATATCGTGACCGGGGAAACGCGCACCTTGTCGACAAGTGTCCCCTCAGAGGGTGGCTATACCGTTATCCCGGAACTGAACAGGCAAATCATGCAGCAACTGGCTGATGAATCGGTCATGCGTCGGATTTGTACGATTAAGACCACACGCAGTAATGAGTATAAACAGCTTGTTTCGGTCGGTGGCGTAGCGGTAGCTCACGGGGAAGAAGGCAAGGCACGTAGTGAGACTTCTACACCGAAGATGGAAGAAGTCAGCATCAAGTTGTTTCCTATCTATGCCTATCCTAAGACGACCCAAGAAATCATCGATTTTAGCGATGTCGATATTTTAGGCTGGTTGACATCTGAGATTGCAGATACGTTTGTAGATACCGAAGAAACGGATCTTGTGAGCGGTGATGGCAGCAAGAGAGCGAAAGGCTTCCTGTCTTATCCCCGTGATACCCAAGCTGACAAGGTACGTGCATTCGGCACACTGCAAAAGCTGGAAGTTGCCAAACTGGAAGCCGATAGCCTGATTGACCTGAAATTCTTACTCAGGAACAAATACCGTAAAAATGCAGTGTGGGTGATGAACTCCACTACCGCCGCTAAAGTGCAGAAGCTGAAAAACGGCAATGGCGATTACATCTGGCGCGAACGTCTGCAAGCCGGTGATCCTGATATGTTGCTGGGCTTGCCTGTCCATTATCTCGAATTTATGCCGGATGATGCTATCGGTCTGGGTGACTTCAAACGCGGTTACTTCATCGTTGATCATGATACCGGCACCCGTACCCGTCCTGACAATATCACCGAACCGGGGTACTACAAGGTACACACGGATAAATATTTGGGCGGTGGTCTGGTCGATTCCAACGCCATCAAAGTGCTGGAAATCAAAGGCACGAAAGCGGGTTAACGATAAGGGGCACGATGCCCCTTTGTAGTCTGGAGTCTACCAATGAAAAATGATTTTGAAATCCGTACCGCTTCCCTGTCTGCCAGTGATAAGAAACTGACCGGTTATGTGATTAAGTGGAACAGTCGATCACAAGTTTTGTGGGATGAGTTTGTCGAGCAATTCTCCCCGAATGCCTTTAGCGCCAGTTTAACGGCAGGTGCAGATATCAGGGCACTTTATGAACATGATCACATGAACCTGTTAGGCCGTACTACGTCTGGTACATTGCAGCTTGCCGAAGATGCCACCGGATTACGCTTTGAGTTAACCCCACCGGATACCCAATTAGGGCGTGATGTACTGGCGCTGGTTGAACGGGGTGATATTTCCGGTATGTCCTTTGGCTTTCGAGCGATTAAAGATCAGTGGGATATTGGTCAAGAACCCTATATCAGAACCGTTTTAGAAGCTGAGCTGAGGGAAATTACTGTCACCAGTTTACCCGCCTACCCTGAAAGCGGTGTTGAGATTGCCAAACGCTCATTAAACGCAGTCAAGCCCTGTAATGTGGATTTGCGCCATTACTGGCTGAAACTGTCCGAGGTGTGATTATGTGGCCTTTTAAGCGTAAAGCCCCTGAGACTCGCAGTATCAGTATTGATGAGTTTCTTGCTCTGGCGGGCATGTCTAACACCAAATCGGGCGAGCATGTTTCACCGTCTACAGCGGAAGGCTTACCCGCAGTCATGAATGCTGTCACGGTGATCAGTGAAGCGGTTGCCACGATGCCCTGTTATCTCTATCGGGTTCAACACCAGCACGGCAAAGAATCCCGCGAATGGTTAAGTGATCACCCGGTAGATTATCTGCTTAATGAATACCCGAACGACTGCCAGACCCCCTTTCAGTTTAAGCGAACCTTAATGCGCCATTGCTTACTGAATGGTAATGCGTATGCAGTCATCGTCTGGGGAAAAGACGGTCAACCCCAATCCTTGCACCCTTACCCGCCATCAGCCGTGGTCGCGCAACGATTATCCGATCACCGCTTTGCCTATACCATTACCGAACCCTATAGCGGCAAGATGAAAACCTATCTACAGGAAGAAATCCTGCATTTACGTTATGCCACCGAAGATGGCTTTCTTGGTCGCTCACCCGTCACCATTTGCCGTGAAACATTGGGCTTAGGTCTGGCACAACAGCGCCACGGGGCAAGCATCATGAAAGAGGGCATGATGGCAGCCGGCGTGATTAAATCCGCTGAGTGGTTAGATGGTGTCAAAGGTAATAAGGCACTGGAAGCCCTCGAACGCTACAAAGGTGCTCGCAATGCAGGGAAAACACCCATTCTTGAGGGCGGGATGGAATATCAGCAATTAGGCATGAGTAACCAAGATGCGGAGTGGCTGGCTTCCCGCCGTTTCACCATTGACGATATCGCCCGGATGTTCAACGTCAGTCCGATCTTTCTGCAAGAATATTCGAACAGCACCTACAGTAACTTTAGCGAAGCCTCACGCGCTTTTCTAACAATCACCATGCGCCCGTGGCTGGCTAACTTTGAGCAGCAAATCAAATCCGCTTTATTGCTGAACTCGCCCAAAAAAGGCATTCGCTACCAAGTTGAATTTGATACCGCTGACCTACTGCGAGCCAATCCGAAAGAACGCTTCCAGAGTTATGAGACAGCGATTAAATCCGGTGTGATGTGCCCGAATGAAGCCCGTGAACGCGAAGGATTATCCCCTCGCGAAGGTGGAGACGAGTTTAGTCAGGCATGGAAACAGATTGTTGAAGTGAAGAAACAACCGGAGGGCAACGAATGAGAGCCGGTGCATTAAGAGACAGAATAATTATCCAGAAAAATGAACAAACCCAAACGCCGAGCGGTTCGATGATTAAAGCATGGGTGAATATTGCTGAGGTTTGGGCAGAAGTAAAATTTATCAGTGGTCGGGAACTGGTCGCCTCCGGGCGGATACTGTCCGAAGCCTCTGTACGTATCTGGTTACGCTACCGGAACGATATCACTACTACACACCGGATTATTTATCAGGGTAATAGTTCCCACAGTCAGACTCTTGCCATCGTTGCCGTTATCCCCGATCCAAAACGGACTCACTTAGAGTTACTTTGCAAGGGAGGCGTGAAATATGCCTGATATTGAAATCCCCCTGAACGAAATCAAGCAGCATTGCCGGATAGATGAAAGCAGCACCCTTGAAGATGCGCTACTCAAAGGTTATGCCGAGGCTGCATTAGAAGTCTGTCAGCAACATATCGGTAAACGCTTTGATGAAGGTTTGGTATTCAGCCCGGCGATGAAAGTCGGCTGTTTGCTCTATATCGGCTTGCTGTATGAGAACCGGGCAATGGTGGCAGATAAGGAATTCAAAGAAATCCCGTTCACCATTAAATCATTGTGGTCTGTCTATCGTAGCGTAGGAGTCTACTAAATGCCGTGGCAACCCTTAAGACGTTGTACCTATCCCGGCTGTAGGCAGCGGGTGAAGTCAGGCCGGTGCGCAGAGCACCAACGAGAAATCAGACAGCAGCAGGACAAGCAGCGAGGCACACGTACCCAGCGTGGTTACAGTAACCAATGGGGGAAGTACAGGCTGATGTACCTCAAGGCTAACCCCTTATGTATCCACTGCCTCAAGCAGAACAGTTACACACCCGCTACCATTGTTGACCACATTATTCCGATTAATGGTGATAGTGATGTGCTGTTCTGGCCTGCCTCCAATCATCAAGCCCTGTGTCATGGCTGCCATAACCGTAAGACCGTGCAGATAGACCCGATAACGAAGCAGAAGCGCAAGACTGGAGAATATCGGGAATTAGAAGCCGAGGCAGCAAGGCGCAATGACTGGATGTACCAACATGAATAAAGCCGAGACAGAACAGTTAGTTAAAGGGTTATTAAAGCACAGTGAACCCTATCGAGCAGAGAAGCTGATTGCGCCTGAGAAGCCCACAGCGAGGCGTAAGACACAACGTGATAGGGAGTTAATGGAATGCTTTCGGAATCGTTAGGAAAGCGCTCATAGGGGGTAGGGGCATCAAAAATGACAAACACCCAGCTAAAAAGAACCGCCGCCCCCTCGAATTTTTACGCACGGCACTTTTTTCAATAGCAGTAACTTCATAGGAAACAAGATATTATGGCAAGAGCACCCAAACCTCCCGTGTATTTAAATGAGATTGCCGCTGAGCAATGGAAATCAAAAGCCAAAATACTCAACGAGCGGGAAGACCTCAGTCCGGCTGACTGGAACAACTTAGAACTGTATTGCGTCAACTATGCGATTTACCGCAAAGCCGTTGAAGACATTGAAGTCCGTGGGTTCGCGGTGGAAGGTTCACGCGGTGCGGCAACCAGTAACCCCTCACTGAAAGCGAAAGCCGACGCGGAAAAAATCATGATAAAAATGTCGTCATTACTGGGTTTTGATCCGGTATCACGGCGGAAAAATCCGGTGGAAACAGAGGAAGAAGACGAGCTAGACCGACTATGAACGTATGGGAACAGTACGCTTTTGATATCGAAAATGGCACAATTCCGGCCTGTAAACGAGTAAAACAGGCGGTGAAACGCTATTTTAACGACCTGAATAACCCGCTTTATACGTTCGATACCGAAGTTGTCGCGCGGTTTATTGGCTTTTCCCGCCTCTGTCCGCACGTCAAAGGCCACTTGCGCGGTAAGCCCATCATGCTTGAGCCGTGGCAACAGTTCGCCTTTGCGAATCTGTTCGGCTTCAAGGTTAAGGCCACCGGTCGCCGGAAATACCGCAGTGCTTACATTCAAGTGCCGCGCAAAAATGCCAAATCTACGGTAGCCGCGATACTGGCTAACTGGTTTCTGGTGATGGAGAACGGGCAGCAGGATATTTACACCGCCGCCGTGAGTCGGGATCAGGCGCGCATCGTGTTTGATGATGCCCGGCAGATGTGCCTGTTATCAAAACCGTTCAAGAAACGGGTGACTATCCAACAGCATAAAGTGACTTACACCAAGAGCAACAGCCTGTTAAAGCCACTGGCAGCCAAAGCCGCTACGATTGAAGGCACGAACCCCAGTCTAGCAATTGTCGATGAGTACCATTTGCACCCCGATAACGCCGTCTACTCTGCGCTTGAGCTGGGCATGGGCGCACGTCCCGAAGGTGTCCTTTTTGCCATCACCACGGCGGGCAGCAATGTAATTTCAGCCTGTAAGCAGCACTATGATTATTGCTGCCAGATATTGAATGGTGAAGAACAAAATGAATCACTGTTTGCCCTGATTTACGAACTGGACGACGAAAACGAAATTGATGATGAAGCGCTCTGGATAAAGGCCAACCCCAATCTGGATGTCTCAGTAGACAGCGCCGCCCTGCATGACACTATCCAGAAGGCGCGGGGTATTCCGTCACAATGGACAGAGATGCTGACCAAACGCTTTAATATCTGGTGTCAGGGTGAAACACCGTGGATGGGTGAAGGTGCATGGAAAGACTGCCAGTCAGACTATGATGAAAACGACCTGAAAGGGCTGGAGTGCTACGCCGGGCTGGATTTATCCTCCACAGGCGATATCACCAGTATTTGCTACACGTTCCCCGTGGATAACGAACTGTTATTACTGACCCGTCACTATTTGCCCGAAGCCCAGCTACAGAATCCCGCCAATAAGAACCGGGCTGTTTATCGCCAATGGGTACAGGCAGGCTGGATACGCACCACGGTAGGCGATTGCATTGATTATGACCGTATCCGTGATGATATTCTCAAAGACAGCCAGCATTTTGATATCAAACTGGTGGGTTTTGATACATGGAACGCGACCCACTTACGCACACAACTACAGGGTGCAGGGCTTGATGTTGAGCCGTTCCCGCAAACCTACATGCGCTTTAGCCCGATGGCGAAATCGGCTGAGGTATTTGTGAATCGCAAGGTCATTCGTCACAACGGCGATCCGGTTCTCGCATGGGCGATGTCCAATGTGGTGATGGAAACAGACGCGAACGCCAATATCAAGCCGAACAAAAAGAAATCCGCGAACAAGATTGACCCTGCGATTGCGTTCCTGATGAGCTTCGGCACATGGCAGGCGGAGCATGAAGACTTTGCGTTCAGCCTCAATGAGGAACAGAAGCAGCGACTGGCTGATTTTGACGGCATTTAGCTAACACGTTGATTTAACTCATATCCCGCATGGAGCAGGAATTATTAATAATCAATGAGTTACGTAGGTATGCGTTATAACTTATTGATTTTATTAATTTCCGGCATGGTGACAGAGATTAGAGAAATCAAGGAGTTAGCTAACTATAGAGCAAATCCCTATCGTTGCTGTAGATGGTCAAAATCGTGACCATCTCAAAGTGTGATATCACATTTAGGGTATAGAGGAAATCTCAATACCTTTTAGCAGAGCAAAGACCTAATTCGGGCTTAGGTGATAACTCCTTGATATATATTCAGACGCCATATTTGGCGTTTGGTCATAGTACAACTAACCCAATTATTTTGGGTTACCTGTCTCGTAGTCAGGAACAAGAACTACATCTCTTTAAGAGGTTTAGTTATAGATCACCCAATAGGTTGAACTAACCCTCTTAAAGAGGGTTAGTTTGTACCGACGAAATTCGTCGATGCAAAATCCAATATCCGATAATCGGACTTTGGGTGTAACTGACAGTTAATCAGTCGCAAATGGTCTTGAGCGTAACCGATAGTTACTCACAATTTGAGCGTCAGCCTGGCTGACTCACAGAATTTGCACAACTCATTAAGGGTTGCACAAACTTTGCACGTATCATTTAGCGACGCGGTTAATTTGCAGTCATCATTTAGTGGAGCACAAAAAGCAACCACACCTCTTTAAGAGGGTAGCCCGGCAGGTGAAAAATAATTTTCAGTTGCTCGAGTGGTCAAACTGGCCCCCTCGGAAAAATCAAAGGGTTAGCCAACTACGGTTACTGCTTTTCCTCAAAGTGAGGATGAACGGAAATATCAATGAGTTACCTAACTATGGTGAAGATCACCACAGTTGCTACTGGTTACAACTTCCGTGAGCGATGGTACAGATATGGACAGTTATTGACAATTATTTTTCGTATCTGTACCACCTTAATTTATTGATATTTAATTGAAATATTGCAAGTGGTACAGATGGTACAGCTATTTTGCTATTTTTTCGTTAAAGCGTGATTTTCGGATAAATTAACTAAACCTCCATTGTGGTAATCACAACGCAGAGGCTTGAGTTTAAGCCGTCCAGCACAAGGTTACTTAATGTAACTCAGTACGTATTACGTTCGCAGTGATTTAACTTATTGATTTTTATCATGGTTGAAAAACCAGTTCATCTATAGGCGGTGGAACATGGCACGAAGACAGAAGAAGAATGTACCCTCGATAGTCGCTATGGTTACGGGAAAGGCTTCTTACTGGCAGGGATATCAGTTAGCTGACTCCTCTATCGCTTAATGGCTATACGGCTGTCACATTTTCGGTATTATTCGTTATGCTCACACCATTAAGAATAACAATACGTAAGGCGAATACATGGACAACAAGATCATCGAAATACTCCAGTACGAATTAAAGAAAGGAACCGGCAGTCGGTTTCATGAAATTATGGTAAACGTCAGCGTTCCGTTACATCGCTCACAGGGAATTGATGTGGTGAGTTTCGGTAACTCTCAGCATGATCCAGATTGTTATTATCTTATCCGGGCATTTGAAGATATGGACGAACTGTCGGCTGTACAGGCCAGATTTTATAAAAGTGATGCATGGATAAACGGCCCCAGAACGGGAATTATTGAGAGAATTGATAAGAGTGTTAAAACGGTTATCGAAATGCCTACATCGGCTATCAATGCCTTACGAATTGAGTAGCACTAGAATAAAGCTGACTCTTTACCCATTTTAAAAAGCAGCGTTCAGCCAGCCCAAAACTATTGGGTAGCCTCTCCACATAGAGTTAACTGCTTTTGCAATAGCTTCCGACGAAATTCGGCGCAACCTCTTCACAAGGTTGGTACTTTTAGCGTACTAACCTTGCTTTATTATCAGTAAACCTTCTCTATGTGACAAAAGTCTCTTTAATCAATCTCAATAATAACTAACAAAGTAATGCGTATGTACAATGACCTATTATTTCATTTAGGTTATGGATATGCGAAACCGTCAACAAGCGCAGCGAATTGCAGAGCAGATATTAAAAGAAGATATTGTTGTATTAGATACAGAAACAACGGGATTAAAGAATGATGATGAGGTTGTCGAAATAAGCATTATAAATGCTGATGGTGATATTTTACTGGATACACTGATTAAACCACAAAAACAGATCCCCGCTGACGCGATAAAGATACATGGCATCACGAATGAAGATGTTCAACATGCGCCAACATGGAGTGATATTTATAAAAAATATAGAGAGGTAGTTAAAGGGAAAACAGTTATTATTTACAATAAATCCTATGACACAAAGATTATTAGACAAACATGTAAAAAATATGAATTACCTACTCCAAGAATAAAATCAGAATGCGCAATGCTATTATATGCAGAATATCATGGGGAAATAAAAGAAAGAACGGGTGATTATAAATGGCATAAACTCACTGATGCCATTCGTTATAATAAGATAGAAATTTCTGGCGAGGCGCATAGAGCGCTCACAGATGCTAAAATGACGTTGGAACTAATGAAGCGCATGGCCTATGGAGATCCTAATGCTCCTATTTATTCATTACGCTCAATATATCCGCCTATTAATCCTGAGTATGAAAAATATAAACGTAAAATCAAAGAGGAAGAATGGCGGGCGCAAGAAATTAAAGATAAATTAAAAAAAGAAAAAGAAGACAGGGTATTTTTGAGATGCTTTGAAATAGTATTTACTCTTTTGTTTTTATTGTTTGTAATTTGGATTTTTTCTTGAACTAGCATAAGGTCAGAGCTGTTATCGTACTGGCCTATTCACTTCCGACACAATGACATCATTATTTCACTCAGTCCTCATAAAATTATTGTGTATTGCAATGCGTATTGCAGACAACAAATAAAACGCTAACAAAAATAATAAAAGTAATTATAAATCAATTACTTAATGAAAATTTGCAATTTCTTTATGAAAGGGATGGGGTCAATGGGTGGCGGCGGTATGTTCAGTGGCTTTGCGTCGATGTTCACCCAGAATGCCAAAGGCGGCGTTTATACCTCGGCCAACCTGAGTCAGTACAGTGGGCAAATTGTTAATAGCCCGACGCTGTTTGCTTTTGCTAAGGGGGCAGGTCTGATGGGGGAGGCCGGACCGGAAGCGATTATGCCGTTGGCCCGCACCAGTAATGGCAGCCTCGGGGTTAGGTTAGTCGGACAAAACCTGAATACGACCGGGGCGGCCCCTCAGGTCTATATCACTATCAACAATGAACAAACCACTCAAACGACCTCGCCGGGCTGGGAGCAGTTCGGTAGCGAGATCGGGCGTTTTGTCGAACAACGTTACCGGGAATTGATGAACCGGGATTTAGGTCAGGGTGGTGTACTTAACCGAGCTATCAGAGGAGGCCGATAATGGCATTGGAAGAATTTACCTATATTCCGCGCGTGAATCCGATAGGGGATATCACGCAACGGGTGCGCACGGTGCAGTTTGGTGACGGGTACACACAACGCAGTGGTAGTGGACTGAATAACGAGCATCAAAGTTGGACCGTCAGTTTTGTGGGCAATCTGGACTACATTGAAGAAATCCGGCAATTTCTGGTGCGTCATGCTGGGTATCGTGCCTTTACATGGCGGAATCCACTGTCAAAATTGGGTTTATATGTCTGTCAGGGACACCGGATTACTGCCATGGGCATGAATAGCCGACAGGAACAGATGTATCAGCTGTCTGCTGCCTTTGAAACCAGCTATCAACCTTAGGAGACGATAATGTCAATGCAAGCCGATCTCCAGCGTCTGGTGCCGGGGAGTAAAGTCTTATTGTTTACCCTTGATGGTTCGGCGTTTGGCGGACCAGAGCTGTATTTTCACAGTCACCCCATTCCCTATACCCAGACCGAATTGACTGATCCTGATAAGCTGCCAGTGAAATCTCTCTGGTGGCAGGGCGTAGAATATAAGCCGTGGCCGGTTGAAATTAAGGGACTGGAAATTCAGAGTGATGGCAGTACCGCTTCTCCCGCGTTAAAGGTCGCCAATTTGGACGGCACGATCAGTGCGCTGTGTCTGGCTTATCAGAACATGGTGCAGTCGCGTATTACTATTCACATGACCTTTACCCATTATCTGGATGCGCGTAACTTCCCAGAGGGTAATCCCGAGGCTGACCCGACACAGGAAAAAATAGACGTTTTCTATATCGACAGCAAGACGCACGAGGATAATGAGAGCGTCCAGTTTGCCCTGTCTTCCCCGGCAGATTTGCAGGGGATTCAGATCCCCACGCGCCAAATCCACAGCCTGTGTACATGGTGTATGCGTGGCCTTTATCGTAAATCCCCCTGTAACTACATGGGAACGCGCTATTTTGATGAAGAAGGAAACCCAACAGACGACCCGTCAAGGGATGTATGCGGCGGCCTGATGAATGATTGTAAGCTGCGTTTCGGTGAAAATGCGCAATTGCCGTTTGGTGGCTTTCCCGGCTCTGCGTTATTGAGGCGTTAATATGGAAATACTGCGCCCGCACATTATCAGTAGCATCCTAGAACACGCCAAAGCCGACTACCCGAATGAATGCTGCGGGCTGGTCATTCAGAACAGTCGCAAGCAACAGTATATCCCCTGCCGTAATACCGCCTCAGTCCCAACAGAGCAATTCAGTCTTCACCCGGAAGACTACGCCGCCGCCGAGGATGCCGGAACGATAGTGGCGATTGCCCACAGTCACCCGGATGCGACCACCCAGCCCAGTCAGTTAGATATTGCTCAGTGTGATCTGTCACAGCTCCCGTGGGTGATTGTCTCGTGGCCGGAAGGGGATATCCGTACGCTGATGCCCTCGGAGGGGATTAAGCCTTTACTGAAACGTCCGTTTGTCCACGGTATATGGGACTGTTACGCCATTGTGCGTGACTGGTATCGACTGGAACGCAACATTGAACTGCCCGATTTTCCCCGGACGGACGGCTGGTGGAACCGGGGCGAAAATCTTTATATGCAGCACTACGCCTCGGCGGGATTTATCGAATGCAGTGGGGAACTCCAGACCGGTGATGTGATCATCATGCAGGTGCAGGCCCGTGAACCTAATCATGCCGGGGTGTATCTCGGTGATGGCCTGATGCTGCACCATATGTACGGGCAACTCAGCAACCGTGTGTCTTACAGTGGCTACTGGCAGGAACGCACAATTGTTATTTTGCGATATACTGAATTAAATGAAATTGGTTTCTTTTTAATTTCCAAATGATTAGAGTTGTTATTTTGTGAAAAATCTGTTGGGGACATATATGTACAATAGCTATTACGAGCCGGGGCTTTCTTTAACTGTAACCTTTTTTATCTTAACTATTGGTGTACTGATTGGATTTGTAGTTAGTTTTTTTATCATACGATACGCGACTAGAGCTAATGAATTATTAGATATCCAGAAAAAAACACTTCAAGAATTAAAGGTACAAAACGAGCTATTATCTGGAGAAAAAGGTAACTCAGAAATTAGTTCGCTTTGTTTGGATGGGGTCAGAAAACTACATTCGTCAGATGTGTTGGAAAGGGGTGGTTCTGTCGCCCAATACAAGGTTATGAATATAGTAAAACTACATAATGATCTCATGGCAGAAGTTGAAATCAAAAACCTATCCATATTATCAGCAAGAAAAGCATTTCAGGCTGAGATTGATAGAATATCTTCTGAATTGAATGAATCTCAAAAGATAGCATTTTTGAGTTTTTATAAAGAAGGCCTTAAGTAAATATTGGTTGACCGTTCACCCGCTTCGGCGGGTTTTTTGTTTATAGGGACAACATCATGAGCACACTACGAACCGTGCGCCTGTATGGCGTACTGGGTACCCAATTCGGACGAGCGCATCGGCTGGCAGTCTCTTCACCGCAGGAAGCGATCCGGGCACTCTCTGTCCTGATTGAGGGTTTTGAAAAATACCTGTTAACCGCCAGAGAGCGCGGATTAACCTTTGCCGTGTTTATCGGCAAGCGCAATATCAGTCAGGATGAACTGGCCTTTTCCGGTGAAGGGGATATTCGGATTGTCCCGGTGATTATTGGCAGTAAAAAAGCCGGAGTGCTGCAAACCATCCTCGGGGCAGTCATGGTGGTGGCCGGTGTGTTCTTATGGGCGACACCGTTTGGTGCGCCGATGGTGATGTCCGGTGTGGGGATGATGCTGGGCGGCGTGGTGCAGATGCTCTCTCCGATGCCGGGCGGACTGGCAAGACGGGAAGATCCCGACAATAAACCCTCGTATGCGTTTGGTGGCCCGGTCAACTCCATCGCGCAGGGTAATCCGGTGCCGATAGGGTACGGCAATCGCCGCATCGGGGGGGCCATTATCTCTGCGGGGATTTACGCCGAAGATCAGCAATAACGCTTCACAATGTTCAGTCAGGTCGCTCAGGCGGCTTTTTTTACGGGTGAAATATGGCACAGCATCAGATTCAGGGCAGCAAAGGCGGCAGTGACAGCCCCCGCACCCCGGTCGAATCGCCGGATTCGTTACAGTCAACCTCGTATGCCAAAATCTTACTGGCACTGGGGGAAGGGGAATTCGCCGGGGGACTGGATGGCACCAATATCTTTCTGGATAACACGCCGATCATCGGGCCGGACGGTAAGCCTAACTTTGAGGGGGTAAAGTGGGAATTTCGCCACGGCACCCCGCATCAGGACTATATCAAAGGGGTGCCAGCCGTTGAAAATGAGTTAACAGTGGGCACGGAGTTAGCTGAATCATGGGTGAGATCGGTCACCAATACCCAGTTATCGGCGGTGCGTATCCGCTTGTCATGGCCCCAGTTGCAGACGCAGAAAGAAAACGGGGATACGGTCGGTTACCGCATTGATTATGTGATTGAAGTCGCGACAGATGGCGGTGCTTATCAGGAGATATTGAAAACAGCGGCTGACGGCAAGACGACCACCAAATATGAACGTTCACACCGCATCGATTTACCCAAAGCGCACTCTGGCTGGCAGGTGCGTGTGCGTCGGTTAACACCCAAGCAGAACAGCAACCGGATTGCCGATGCGATGATGATTGAAGCCATTACCGAGGTGATTGACGCCAAGCTGAGTTACCCCGAAACCGCGTTGTTGCATGTTCAGTTTGATGCCAAACAGTTTCGCAATATCCCGCAGGTTTCCTGTGAGCCGAAAATGCGGGTCATTCGTGTGCCGGATAATTATAACCCTGAAGCCCGTAGTTACTCCGGTGTCTGGTCAGGGCAATTCAAATGGGCGTGGACGGATAACCCGGCATGGGTGCTGTATGACCTGATGATCAACGACCGGTTCAGTATTGGCTCACGGGTGAAGACCGAAAACTTAAGTCTGGCGAAATGGGATTTATACCGGATTGCCCAGTATTGCGATCAATCTGTGCCGGATGGTAAAGGGGGCATTGAGCCGCGTCATACCTGTAATGTGTATATCCAGTCACAGGAAGAGGCATGGACGGTATTGCGGGATATCGCCGGTATCTTCCGGGGGATGACCTACTGGGCCAACAATAACATGAACGTACTGGCGGATATGCCACGGGATGTGGATTATCTCTACACCCGCGCCAACGTGCGTGACGGTAAGTTTGTCTACAGCAGTGCCAGTGAAAAGACCCATTATTCTACCGCGATGGTGAGCTGGTCAGATCCGCAGAATGGTTATCAGGATGCAGTAGAGCCCGTTTTCGACCACCGATTGATACGTCGTTTTCAGGTCAGGCAGGCCGATGTGACCGCGATTGGCTGTACCCGCCAGAGTGAGGCGATTCGACGTGGTAAATGGATATTGCATACCAACGAGTATGACCGGATGGTCAGTTTTACCGTGGGATTGGATGGCAAAATTCCCTTGCCCGGTTATGTTATCGGGGTGGCGGATGAAATGCTGGCAGGTCGGGTGTTGGGTGGTCGTCTCCACAATGCAGACGGGCGCAATATCACTTTAGATAGA
>NZ_CAWNQH010000001.1:22573-255678 GCF_963876495.1 Xenorhabdus sp. KJ12.1 | reverse complement strand
GTCACGTTAATCACGAATGTCCGGAGTAACATGAAAGCCAAGGCATTATCTCTCTGGGATAGATTGATGTTAAGGCGGCGGTTTTTGATAGAAACCGTCGTCGATCAGCTCAAGAATATTTCTCAGATAGAGCATTCAAGGCATCGCAGTCAACTCGGTTTTTTATTGGAAGTTACTGCCGGCCTTATTGCTTATACATTCCAACCTAAAAAAACCGAGCTTGAATCTACGGGATAATGAGATCGCTATTTTTAAGCGAAGCTGAGGTTGATTAGGCTGTTTTTCTTTTTTTGCCACAACATATCCCTCTGTTTTATCGGTCAGTCACTGGCCTTGATTGTCAGGGCGATAATCTTTATTGAAGGCCGATAAATGTACAATATATTATCGGCTGCTCCAATATCGAAGCTGCTTAGTCAGTCCCGTATCGACTCATGATGCCCCCTCTTTCAGAACCTATTTCACTTTAACCCCAGCAAATCCTGCAAACCTTCCCAGAACTCACTTTGCCTTGCCAGTTGGCGCTGTTCTTTAATCATATCCTCTAGTATTTCCGGCGTTGTCAGTGGATTTGCCAGCACAACGCGAAAAACAGTCGTTGGTTGTTTATCCCATTGCGCAGGTTTAATACTGGTACGTGAAACAAATGTTTTTCCGGCAGAGCGCTGCATGGTCTGGATATTCTGATTGAGGGCATTAAGCATATCCTGCACTTTTTGTCGTATCGGTTCAGAACCCTCACGCATCAGTTTAATTGCAGCAGGTGGGGCGTAGCGGTAAGTTAACAGACAAAGCTGCGGCTTGCTGATTAGTTCGAAATCTTCCTGTTGGTGAATGAAGTCCGCAAACTGATGTGCTTTCTCAATGCCGGCATCTATCAGAGCTGCCATTCCTTGTCGCCCAAGCAGGTGAAGGTTACTATGCAGCATTAGCGACATCGCGCTACGTGAACCTTCCAGAGTATGTCTGCCCAGATCTTTTGATCCCTTGCGCAAGATGTAATTAGCATGTTGCTCAATAGCATCGGCCATAGTGGGCTGACGGAATAGCACCATGCCTGATCCCATTGGGACGTACATTTGTTTATGTGCATCAATAGTTACGCTATCTGCACGCTCGATACCCTTGAATAAGTGCCGGTAGCGTTCTGATAACAGGCTGGCACCTCCCCATGCGGCATCGACGTGAAAATGACACTGCTCTCGTTCAGCGATATCAGCCAGCGCATCCAGCGGGTCGATAGAGCCGGTTTCGGTACTGCCGGCGATGCCGACAATCGCCATCGGTTTGATATTACGTCGGCGCAGTTCCTGTAACTGAATGAGCAGGTCGTCAATACAGATTTTCCCGTCTTTGTCTGTGGCGATTTTAACCAGCGCATCCTGCCCAAGACCCAGTACATCGACGGCCTTTTTCAGTGAATAGTGTCCCAGTTCTGATACCAGAATCGCCAGTCCGCTATAGCCATAATGGATTAGCCCACGGGCTAAGCCTTCACGAGTCAGTCCGGCAAAATCTCCATCTGCGGGCATAAGCTGATTCCGGCATGCCCATAATGCAGTCAGATTAGCCAACGTTCCGCCGGAGCAGAAGCTCGCCAGCGCATGATCACCATTGTGAAGCCACTTTTGATAGAAGTTGTCATCACAGTTGTAGACGAGTTTGTGCATCATTCCCAAGACTTGGCGCTCCAACGCGGTCAGGGCGTGGGAAGTTTCCAGTTTGACGACATTTTGGTTCAGTGCTGTCAGTATCTTCCCCAGCGCCGGTAAGTGCAGGGGAAGAGCAGATGTCATATGGCCCACAAAGGCAGGTGAGGAAACAGGCATAACCTGATTTAGCACATTTTCGCTCAGATACCGGGTGTATATTCCGGTATCAACCGGGCATTCCGGTATGTTTACGGAAGAGAACTGTTTTTCCAGCTCTTCAAGGCTGCATACCGGCCTGTTTAACCTATCATGACAATAGCTGACCGGGTTATCTGTGATGTCCGCTTCCAGTGCAGACAACTCCTGCGCACCGATATTTGTCATAAATGGGTTGAGAAAATCCTGCATAGTTTGCCTCTTTAGACTTACCTGATTGTATTTGCCAGTTTCTGCCAGAGTTTACCCACCCAGAGTTTGGTTGATGGAGTGGATAACATGGTCATATGATTGCCGGACACAGGCATCGCGTCCAGTTCTGCAACATGTGTGCGCCATTGAGTTTCACGGTTTTTTATTTCATCCGGGTTTTCATCTTCTGCATTAATCAGATGGACGAGCCCTTCATAACGTGTCCGGGGAATATAGCGGGTGTTCAGGTTAGCCTGCATAACGCGAATGATCCCTTGCAGTAGTGATACTGATGTTTTTGCCGGGAAAAGGCCGGCTTTTATTAAGGCATTGTGTAAAAGCTGGTGCTGCTCATTCTGTGTCAGGTTTTCAAAATCCTGTCGGGTGAGAGAAAGCGGCTGATCTAAGATCATATCGTAGATATCAATCAACTCCATTATCGTCTCAGTATGGCTGACAGGCTTATGGATAGAGCCTTGTTGGTTGGGTTCGTCTGTATCAACAAGAATGAGGTCAGCGACCTGTTCGCCCTCTGCCTGTAGTTGTAAGGCGATTTCAAAGGCGATCCAGCCACCAAAAGAGTGGCCCAACAGATGATAAGGCCCGTGAGGCTGAATCTCACGAATAGTCCGGATGTAAGCCCGGGCAGCCCCTTCAACGCTGGTATGCGGGTAATTGTGCTCAGCAGTAAAACCACGGGCCTGTAAAGCATAAATGGGCAGTTGCGATGGGAATGATAACGCCAGTTCAAGCAGGCTGGACGGGCTGGCTCCAGCTCCGGGCAGACAGAATAGCGGGGAGACTGATTTAGAACCCAGCTGAATGATCACACGCGGGTCGAAAGCCGGAACGGCCTGTATCTGCTCAGTAATTGAATCTGCAATCTGATTAAGGAAAGGAGGCTGCATAATAGAAAAGTGTGTTCCGCCAATGGGGCAGAGTACAGAATGGTGCCCGGCGATATCGTGCCAGCCATGCCAGCGGTCACGATTGTTTGACTCATCTGCGGCATAGAGATGAACAGGCAGGGATGACTTGGGCGGAACATAGTCTTGTCCCAGCCGGGTGATCAGTTCAGCGGTATGAGTACGTGTAAGGATATCGTTCTGCGTGATATTCGCCGGTACCCATTGATGCTCAATGCAGTAATCAATAACCTGCTCCAGACTACTGAGTTTGTACAGTGCTTCCAGCGCCTGCTCATCATCAATATTCTTCTGAGTACGCAGTGAATCAATGATTAACCCGATTTGTACAGCTGTTTTATCTTCACTTTCCCTGTCTTCATTAAGCGTATTGTTATCAGTATCGTCATTGACATAATTATAGGTGTCAATCATGCCAAGGAATTCCACGACTTCATTGTCATTGATTAACTGTTGAGCGATTTCATAAGCAATCAGGCCACCAATAGACCAGCCAGCCAGACGATACGGCCCCTGAGGCTGAATACGGCGGATTGCCTGAATATGGCAGGCGGCAAGTTCTTCAATGGAGGTGGGTTGCTGTTTCAGTGTATGAATGCCAAGCGCCTGTAGTGCGTAAACGGGAAGCTCAGCCGGCAGTAGCGTTGCCAGTGGAGAATAAACCAGCGGATCGCCGGAAGTCTCGTGTATCAGGAATAGTGGAGGTAAAGAACCAGACGGGCTTAACGGTACTGGGTTTGCATCAAACGGAGATTCTGGTACGGCAAGGTGTTTATCCACAGCGGTAGCCAGCTCACATAGTGTGGGGTGAGCAAACAAAGCGGTCAGTGGAGCTTCCATTTCCTGTTCCTTCATTCGGTTTAGTAGTTGTATGGCGAGTAATGAGTGACCGCCCAATTTAAAGAAATGGTCATAACGGCCAACTCGCTTCAGTCCCAATAGATCCTGCCAAATCTGTGCCAGCGCGATCTCAGTTTCGCCCATCGGGGCGGCATAATTATGTACTATCATTGCGGATAAATCAGGAGCAGGTAGTGCCTGCCGATCAAGTTTACCATTAGGGGTTAATGGGAAAGCCTCCAAAGTCACAAAAGCACTGGGTAGCATGTACTCAGCAAGATGTTGGGCAAGTTGCCGACGAAGTTCAGCCGGGACTAACTTAGCGCCCATATGCGGTAATAAGTAAGCAACCAGACGTTTTTGTCCGCCTGTTTGTTCATCAACAGGGTTTTCACGGATAATGACTACCGCTTCACGTACTCCATCACATTTTGCCAGCCGGGTTTCTATTTCACCGAGCTCAATTCTGAAGCCTCGTAGCTTAACCTGAAAATCATTACGGCCAAGATATTCGATATTGCCATCCGGCAACCAGCGCCCGAGATCGCCTGTTTTATACATCCGCTCATTCGGATTGGCAGAAAAAGGATCGGGCAGGAAGCGCTCAGCCGTCAGGTCTGGCTGATTTAAATAACCACGGGCCAATCCGGCACCGGCGATATAGATTTCACCAATGACACCAACGGGAATCAGTTGCTTGTCAGGATTAAGAATATAACAGCGGGTATTGGCAATGGGACGGCCGATTATGGAGACATCAGGGACAACACGCGCAGCATCGTACTCATACCATGTAGCATCCCCATTAATTTCAGATGAACCATAAAAATTAAGCAGCCGGATCCACGGATAATTAGTGACTAACTGCCGAGCCAGTTCGGGTGTCAGCTGCTCCCCGCTGCAAATCAATATCCTGATAGATTTCAGGATGTGTTCATCATTATTCTGGATTAAGATCTTCAACAGGGAAGGAACGATGACCAGTAAATTCACACCAGTATGCTGTAGGTTTGCAAGGAATCGGGCAGGATCTTTCACCTCATGGTTGTCGAAAACCACCAGTCGCCCTCCTGCTAATAGGGTACTCAGCGTCTCTGTTATTGAATCAATGAAGCTGATACTGGTTTTCAGTGCTGTGATAAGCGGAAGTGTCACTATGTCGTTCACAAACCACAATAACCGGTTACTCAGGGCTTGGTGGCTGCTCATGACACCTTTAGGAACCCCCGTTGAACCTGACGTGTAAACAACATAGGCCAGATGCTGATCTGTTATACCGGATACTGTCGGATTATGTTCTGGTTGTGTATCCATAAACGGTGTCTGGATATCTAAAAGGATGATTGGCAGAGTATCCGCAGATTCTAAATCGCATAATATATCGAGAGAAATGGTCTGATAGATTTCAGACTGAGTCAGCAAGGCTATCGGAGCAGAGTTTTTGAGCATATACTTCAGCCGCTCTGCCGGGTAAGCCGGATCAAGCGGAACGTAAGCTCCTCCCGCTTTAAGAATACCGAGTAAGCCAGCAACCATTTCTGGGCCGCGTTCAAGACAAACCGCGACTCGATCATCAGGGCGCACACCCGATGCAATCAAATAATGGGCCAGACGATTAGCCCGGCGGTTAAGTTCACTGTAACTTATGGCCTGATCGTCAAATACTACCGCAATCGCATCAGGGAATTGTTCTGCCTGAGCTTCAAACAGTTTGTGGATCAGGCCACCTTGCGGATTGTCTGTTTGGAAGAAAGTAGCCTGAGTCGTATTAAAATCTACCAATAGTTGCTGCTGTTCCAATTCTGGTAGCATTGGTAGTGTCATAACCGCTTGCTTTTCATCAGCCGCCATTGCTGTCAGTATATTTGTGAAATAGCCGACCATACGCTCAATGGTTGAATGATCAAACAGGTCAGTGGCATAGGATAGTGCGCCTGCCAGGCCAGATTCAGTTTCAACCAGTGATAGCATTAAATCAAAATGGGTGGTGTGCTGTGTCTGTTCAAGTGGAGTGAACTGTAACTCAGGTAAAATCAGTTGCTGAGCTGGCGTATTATTTAAGGCCAGCATGACCTGAAAAACAGGGCTATAGCTGAGTCTGCGTTCAGGCTGTAAGGCTTCCACCACCTGTTCAAAAGGTAATTCCTGATGAGCAAAGGCTGCTAGCGCACTTTCTCTGACCTGTGCCAGTAAATCCGCGACATTAAGTTTTTCATCAAACTGAATACGCAATGCCAGTGTATTGACAAAGAAACCCATTAATCCTTCGAGTTCAGGGTACGGACGGCCAGCAACGGGGGTGCCGATGACAATATCATCCTGACCACTGAGTCGGGCAAGGACAATGCCCCAGCCAGCCAGTACGGTCATAAACAGGGTCGTATTATGACGCTTTCCAAGGGTTTTCAGTGAAGACAACACGCGGTTATCGAGGTGGAAAGCAACCTGACTACCAACATAGGTTTGTACTTTCGGGCGAGGCCGGTCAGTCGGTAGTGTCAGTAAAACGGGAGCATCTTTAAGTTGCTTACGCCAGAAATCACGTTGTTCAGCAAGGACAGTTTCCTGTAATAATTGATGTTGCCAGACGGCGTAGTCAGCGTATTGAATGGGGAGTGGCGGTAAAACGGCAGTCTGTCCATTGAGCGCTGCACGGTAGAAAACCCCTAATTCCCGTACCAGTATCCCGATTGACCAGCCATCGGTAATAATATGGTGCAAGGTGATCAGAAGAATGTGTTCTTCATCAGCCAGTTGCAGCAATTGACCACGAATGAGTGGTCCACAGGCAAAATCGAAAGGCATTTGTGCTTCACGTTCAGCAATTTCGGCAACCCGCTGGTTTTTCTCGTCTGTATCGAGCAGGCGAAGATCATGGCTGGATAAGTCAAAGCCGATATCGGCAGCATCAATATGCTGATAAGGCTGGTTTTCATTTGATACAAACCGAGTGCGTAATCCCTCATGACGGGCTACAAGATTATCAAGCGCGGAGCATAACGCCTGATGATGCAGCCTGCCGGTCAGGCGTAACGCCGCCGGAAGATGATAAGCAAGGCTGGCGGCAGGATCGAGCTGACCAAGAAACCATAACCGTTGTTGTGCAAAGGATAAAGGCAGCCTTTGGCTGCGATCTGCCACGGCTATCATAGTTTGGTTGGTCGTATCAGCCTCAGCAATAGCCTGTGCTAAATCCATCAGGACTGGCTGGGAAAATAATTGTTGCAGAGGTAACTCGCGTTTCAGCATTTGACGCACGCGGGCGGCCAGTCGAACAGCTAGCAGCGAATGCCCACCCAGCTCAAAAAAGTGATCATATCGCCCAACTTGTTCCAGCCCGAGTAACTCTTGCCAGATTTTCGCCAGAACAGTTTCTGTTTCACCAACCGGAGCCACATAATCACGGGTAGCAATAGCCGATGAATCCGGAGCAGGGAGTGCTTTACGATCCAGTTTGCCGTTAGGCGTTAACGGAAGCTTATCTAATATCACAAAAGCCATGGGCAGCATATATTCCGCAAGATGCCGGGCCAACTGCTGGCGTAATTCAGCAGGGCTCAGACTCACGCCTTCCTGTGGGCACAGATAAGCGACCAGCCGTTTCTGGTTATTTTCAACTTCTTCACGGGCGATAACGACAGCTTCCCGTACGCCGTGGCACAGCATCAGCTGAGCCTCAACTTCACCCAGTTCGATACGAAAACCGCGTATTTTCACCTGAAAATCATTACGGTTGAGATATTCAATATTGCCGTCGGGTAACCAACGGGCAAGATCGCCGGTTTTATACATACGGGCATGAGGTTCCGTTGAGAACGGATTAATCAGGAAGCGTTCGGCGGTAAGCTCCGGACGATTCAGATAACCCCGAGCAATGCTTATGCCCGTAATATAAAGCTCACCGGCAACACCAAGAGGCACAGGACGGCAATATTCATCAAGAATATAGATCTGATCATTGGCGATCGGGCGCCCGATAGGCGGCAGAACCGGCCAGTGTTCAATTTCCTTGTCTAAGGTATAGGACGTGACAACGTGACTTTCCGTCGGGCCATAGTGATTATGTAACCGACAATGTCCCGCACGTTGCAGAAAACGCTGGATGGTCGGGGTGATACGCAATTGTTCACCGGCAGTAATAATATGGGCCAGACAGGATATATCGCTCTCATGACTATTGCCTGCGCGATGGCTGTCGGCTTCGGCAAGGTGCTGAAGCGCAATAAAAGGCAGAAAAATGCGGTTAATCTGCTTTTGCTGAATCAGCCGCAGGAGTTGCAGAGGCTCCCGACGCAGGGTTTCATCAATCAGCACCAGACAACCGCCTTCACTTAGCGTAGTGAAGATTTCCTGAAAAGCGACATCAAATCCCAGTGCTGCAAATTGCAGGGTTTTACCGTTTCTGGAGAGGCATGAATCAGCCTGACGCTGCCATTGTAGTAAATTTGACAGCGCCATTAGTGGCATCTCTACTCCTTTAGGTAATCCGGTTGATCCCGAGGTATAAATCACATAAGCCAGATGGTGAGGCTTCAACCCCATTGATTGTGTATCTGGATTATGATCTGGCTGCCCAGCCAGATAAGACTGCGGTTCATCAAGCAACACGATAGTACAGGATGGCGCAGGGTTTAATGTCTCTGCCAGTGCTGTTCGGGTGAGTAAAACTGTATGGGTGAGTAAAACCAGCGGAGCTGAATCTTGCAGCATATAGGCCAGCCGTTCAGCCGGATAAGTCGGGTCAAGGGGGACATAAGCACCGCCGGCCTTAAGAATGGCGAGTAATCCCACTACCATCTCCGGGCTGCGTTCAAGATAGATTGCTACACGTGTATCAGGGCGAACACCTTGTGTCACCAGATAGTGCGCCAGCTGATTGGCACGGCGATTCAGTTCGCCATAACTCAGGGTTTGATCTTCGAATTCTACTGCGATTGCATCAGGGTATTGTTCTGCCTGAATCTCAACCAGCGGATGAATTAAGGCATTTTGTGGGTAACTTACCTGTGTAGCGTTAAAATCCACCAGTAACTGCCGTTTTTCCTGTTCCGATATGATCGGCAGGGTAGCGACGGTTCTGTTTTCATTGCTTACCATCGCTGCCAGTATATTAGTGAAATAGCCCGTCATACGTTCAGCCGTGGTGTGATCAAACAAATCAGCAGCATAGATTAAAGCTCCTGCCAGACCGGATTCGGTTTCTGTCAGTGACAGGGTTAAATCAAAATAAGCGCCATGATGAGACTGTTCAACCGATGAAAGCTGTAAACCGGGCAGTACCAGCTTCTGAGGTGGTGTATTATTCAGCGTCAGCATTACCTGAAAGATCGGGCTGTAGCTGAGGCTGCGCTCGGGCTGTAAGGCCTCCACGATCTGCTCGAACGGCAGGTTCTGATTAGCATAGGCAGCAAGCGATTGTTCACGAACCTGCGCCAGCAAATCTGTCACTTTGAGTTCGCGACTGAATTTGACACGTAATGCCAGTGTATTCGCAAAAAAACCAATCAGACCTTCCAGTTCTTTATGCGGGCGGTTGGCAACCGGCGTGCCGATAACAATATCATCCTGCCCGCTCAGGCGGGCAAGTACGATGCTCCATGCGCTCAGCAGGGTCATAAACAGCGTGGTGCTGTGGCGCTGGCCTAATTCCTTAAGCGATGTCAGTAAGCGGATATCAAGGTGGAGAGGAACCTGCCCGCCGGCATAGGTTTGTACTGCCGGACGTGGGTAATCAGTAGGTAGTGTCAATAGAGCCGGAATGTCAGCAAGCTGGCGACACCAGAAGTCGCGTTGTGCATTCAGGGCCACTTGTTGCTGTTGATCGCGCTGCCAGACAGCATAGTCGGTATACTGAATAGGCAATGGCAGTAAGGGGTTATCACTACCGTCAAGAGCAGACAGGTAAAAATCGCCCAGTTCACGCACCAGTATACCCAGCGACCAGCCGTCAGTAATGATGTGATGCAGAGTGAGTAACAATATATGCTCGTCATCAGCCAGCTGAATTAACTGTCCGCGTATCAGAGAGCCCTGCGCAAAATCAAAAGGTGTCCGGGCTTCGAGATCGACAAGTTCAGCAACCCGGCTGCGCTGTAAAGCCGGATCAAGCTGGCGCAGGTCATGGCAGGGCAGGGAAAAACCCATACCAGCAGGATCGATATGCTGGTAAGGATGCCCGTCGATGGAGATAAAACGGGTACGCAGACTTTCATGGCGGGCAATCAGATGATTGAGTGTGCTAGTCAGTGCCTGCCGATTAAGTAAGCCGGTAAGACGCAGTGCCGCCGGAAGATGGTAGGCGAGGCTGGCAGCCGGATCGAGTTGCCCCAGAAACCACAGCCGTTGTTGAGCAAAGGAGAGCGGCAGAAGCTGATTGCTGTCAGCACTGGGGATAATGACTTGTGTGGTCGTTGCCGCATCAGCAAGGGTATGTGCTAATGCCACCAGCACTGGCTGGTCAAATATCTTCTGTATGGGTAACTCACGCCCCAGCATCTGACGAATACGGCCAGCAAGCTGAACAGCCAGCAGCGAATGCCCCCCGAGTTCAAAAAAATGGTCATAGCGGCCGACTCTTTCCAGCCCCAGAAGTTCCTGCCAGATTTGCGCCAGAACAATTTCAGTTTCACCAACCGGAGCCACGTAATTCTGGGTCACCATCGCGGTACTATCCGGTGCAGGAAAAGCTTTACGATCCAGCTTACCATTCGGTGTCAGTGGGAATGTCTCTAACGTGACAAAAGCACCGGGCAACATATACTCAGCAAGATGCAGAGAAAGCTGCTGGCGCAGTTCAGCCGGGATCAGTACAGCTCCTTCATGTGAACGCAGATAAGCCACCAGACGTTGCTGATTGGGTTCATCTTCACGTACCAGAACGACGGCTTCCCGTACGCCGTGACACTGTAATAACTGCGCTTCAATTTCACCCAGTTCAATACGGAAACCACGTAGCTTAACCTGAAAATCATTGCGCCCGAGGTACTGGATATTTCCGTCCGGCAGCCAGCGACCCAGATCGCCGGTTTTATACATCAGCTCGTTCGGTTGGGAAGAAAAGAGGTCGGGCAGGAAACGTTCCGCCGTCAGTTCCGGAAGATTCAGATAACCACGGGCTAATCCGGCACCGGCGATATAGATTTCGCCAGTGACACCAAACGGAACCAGTTGCCTGTCAGGGTTCAGAATATAGCAGCGGGTGTTGGCGATTGGACGCCCGATTACGGAGACATCCGGTACGCCACGTCCAGCATCGTACTCATACCATGTCGCATCACCATTAATTTCAGATGAACCATAAAAATTGAACAATCGGAGCCACGGATAATTTGTCACTACCTGCTGTGCCAGTTCGGGGGCCAGCCGTTCTCCGCTGCAAATCAGTATCCTGACTGATTTCAGGGTATGCTCATGACTATCCTGTATTAAGAGTTTCAACAAGGAAGGAACGACAACCAGTAAATTCACCTCAGCATGCTGTAAACCAGCACATAAGCGGGCAGGATCTTTTACCATATGGTTGTCGAAAACCACCAGCCGTCCTCCCGCCAGTAATGTTCCCAGTGTTTCTGTTATCGAATCCACAAAGCTGATGCTGGTTTTCAGCGCGGTGATAAGCGGGAAGGTCGCTATATCGTCCACAAACCACAACAGCCGGTTACTCAGGGCATGGTGGCTATTCATGACACCTTTAGGCACACCTGTTGAACCGGACGTGTAAACGACATAGGCCAGATGCTGATCCGTCATACCGGATATTTCCGGATTGTGCTCTGGCTGTTCTTCCATAAACGGCGTCTGAATATCGAGCAGGACTTTCGGCAAAGATCCCGCAGATTTTGGCAGGATATCGGAGTGAATAACCTGACAGGTCGATAGCTGAACCAGCAATGCGACCGGAGCAGAGTCTTTGAGCATATAAACCAGTCGTTCAGACGGATAGGCCGGATCAAGTGGCACATAAGCCCCACCTGCTTTGAGAATAGCCAGTAATCCCACCACCATTTCCAGACCCCGTTCGACACAGATAGCAACCCGGTCATCCGGGCGCACACCCAACGAAATTAAATGATGAGCTAAGCGGTTAGCATGGCGATTCAGCTCGTCATAACTGAGTGATTGCTGACCGTGTACCACCGCAATGTCATCGGGGTGATGCAGGGCTTTGGTTTCAAAGCGCTGGTGGATAAGCCCGCTTTGTGGGCTGTCTGTTGGCAGGAAAAGAGCCTGAGTCTGATTGAAATCCAGCAATAATTGCTGTTGCTCCGAAGCCGGAATGACCGGCAACGGTAAAATCGGTTGCTGAGGGTTATGAGACAGGGCATCAGCCAGACTACTGACCGCAGTGAGCAGGTACTGGAGTATACGGTCAGCATTGATTCCGGTTACGGTCTGTGCCTTCAACTGGAAATCTTCGCCTAAGTCATCCACGGTGAGTGTGACAGGGTAGTTAGTCTGTTCTTCCGCTGCCAGAACCCGTATGCCTTCCCAGGTTGTACTGACTGTTTCTGTTTCATTACTCTGGCTATGCCGGTAATTCAGTAAGGCGCTGAACAGGGGCATCGGCTGAGCCACGCCACTGCATTGTTGTGCCAGTGATAGCGGAGCCTGCTCATGTTCCAGCAGATGAGTCAGATTACGATAAGTGGCCTGTACGACTTCCTGAACACTTGCTGTTTTCTGCAAATTGCGATCAGTCAGGGAAATCCGGACTGGCAGGGTATTGATAAACATCCCCAGTATGCGCTTAACCCCGGATATCCCCTGTAAACGGCCCAGCAATACAGAGCCAAAAACAACATCGTCATGACCGCTGGTATGAGCCAGCACCTGAGCCCATGCGACGTGGAACAGTACACTGGGGCTGACACCCAGATGGCGGGCCTGAGTACGGACATGCTTTGCCAGAGCCGGATCAACCGATAGATGAGACTGATGAATAACACGGTTATCGTTTGGTATTCTGATGATGCCGAATGGCGCAGTGGGTTCAGTAAAATCGGCAAGCCGGGTACGGAAATAGTCCTCATGTACTGAAACAGGCACATTTAAAATTCGGGCGATAAAATCCCGGTAGGGTAGAGCTACTGGCAGTGATTCCGCCTGCCCCTGCAATACCTGAGCGATTTCGGCAAAAATCAGTTCCAGTGTCATATGGTCGCTGACCAGATGGTGAAAACGCAGCGACAGCAGCCATTCATCCTGTGCTGCATCATAAGCAATATCAGCAGAGAATAACGGCGCGAGGTTCAGATTGAGGCGATTATGGTGCGGGTCAGTGTGAGCACTTAGCTGTGATAGCACTTCGTTTTCAGTTGTCGGTATGAAGTGATGAATATGCAGTGGTGCCCGCCGCCAGACTACCTGAACAGGTTGAGCCAGATCCTGCCAGTAAGCAGAGGTGCGCAGAATATCATGGCGATCGATGATGTGGTGCAATGCGGCCAGAAAGGTGTCAAGGCGTTCACGGGAGTCAAAGGCCAGCAGGCTTTGCAGCAGGTAATCATCCCCTTGAGTCTGTAATAAATGATGGAACAGAACCCCTTCCTGTAGCGGTGCCAGTGGGTAAATATCCTGTATATTGCTGACTCCGTCGGGAATGGTTGCGGCAATGGCATCTATCTCTGATTGTGACAGGGAAACCAGTGGCAGCATATCCGGAGTAATCGCTGTGCAGTCTGTGGTAATGAGATTAGGTGGTACTACAAAAGCCGGAGTATCACGCTGATAGACTAAAATCGCCTGCGCCAGTTCGCTCAGGATAGGAGTTGCAAATACATTCCGTACATCAAGTCGTAACCCAATATTGTGCAACTGGTCAATCATGTTGACAATCATCAGGGAATGCCCGCCGAGTTCGAAGAAGTGATCATGCCGACCAACTTTTTCCAGCCCCAGCAACGTCTGCCAGATCCGGGCTAACGCAATTTCCATTTCGCCTGTGGGGGCTTCATAACTTCGGGTGATTACCGCTGATTGATCTGGAGCAGGAAGCCCCTGACGATCCAGCTTACCATTGGGCGTCAGCGGAAAGGCATCGAGGATGACAAAGGCATTGGGCAGCATATAATCAGCAAGATGCTGAGCGAGTTGCTGGCGTAATTGTGCTGGAGTCAGTTCAATGCCATCCTGAGCCAGCAGATAAGCAACTAATTGTTTCTGGCTGCCTGTTTTTTCTGCATAACCTCCTTCGTGGGCAATAACCACCGCTTCGCGTACACCATCACATTGCATTAATTGTGTTTCGATTTCCCCCGGTTCGATACGAAAACCCCGTATTTTCACCTGAAAGTCATTACGACCGAGATACTCAATGTTGCCATCTGACAGCCAGCGCCCCAGATCACCGGTTTTATACATACGCGCATTCGGAGCAGGGGAGAATGGATCGGCAAGGAAACGTTCCGCCGTCAGTTCAGGGCGATTCAGATATCCACGAGCCACTCCGGCTCCGGCAATATAAATTTCGCCAGTGACACCAGACGGAACCAGTTGCCTGTCAGGATTCAGAATATAGCAGCGGGTATTAGCAATTGGGCGTCCGATGACGGAGACATCCGGCACACCACGCGCTGCATCGTATTCATACCATGTTGTATCACCATTAATTTCTGCTGAGCCATAAAAATTGAACAATCGGAGCCACGGATAATTTGTGACTACTTGTCGTGCCAGTTCGGGTGCCAGCCGTTCTCCGCTGCAAATCAATATCCTGACTGATTTCAGGGCATGTTCATTACGATCCCGTATTAAGAGCTGTAAAAAGGAAGGAACAACAACCAGTGAATTCACACCATAATGTTCTAGACCTGCGCAGAAGCGGGCAGGATCTTTCACTTCGTGGTTGTCGAAAACCACCAGCCGTCCTCCCGCCAGTAATGTACTCAGAGTTTCTGTTATCGAATCCACAAAACTGATACTGGTTTTCAGTGCTGTGATAAGCGGGAATGTCACGATATCGCGTATAAACCACGACAGCCGATTACCCAGTGCATGGTGGCTGCTCATTACGCCTTTGGGAACGCCCGTTGAACCGGAGGTGTAAACGATATAAGCCAGATGCTGATCCGTTATGCTGGGTATCTCTGGATTATGCTTTGGTTGTTCTTCCATAAATGGCGTCTGGATATCGAGCATGATGGCGGGCACGGTATCGGAATGAATGGCCTGACAAGTTGACGGCTGAACCAGTAATGCGACCGGAGCGGAATCTTTGAGCATATAAACCAGTCGTTCGGCCGGATACGTCGGGTCAAGCGGCACATAAGCACCACCCGCCTTAAGAATAGCCAGTAATCCCACCACCATTTCCAGACCCCGATCTACACAGATAGCAACCCGGTCATCCGGACGTACACCCAGGGCAATCAGATGATGAGCCAGCCGGTTGGCGTATTGATTCAGTTCTGCATAGCTGATTACCTGATCCCCGTGAATGATAGCTGTAGTATCAGGATGCTGTTCTGCCTGAGCTTCAAAAAGCGTGTGGATGAGTGCGTTTTGAGGGTTTTCTGTTTGAAACGTTTGTGTTGCATTAAACTCCACTAACAATTGCTGTTGCTCTGAAGCGGACAGCATTGGCAATCTGGCAACAGGTTGTATGGCATCTGTTGTCATTGCCATCAGTACCTGTTTCAGATAACCGATCATACGTTCAATGGTGGCCGCATCGAACAGATCAGTGGCATATTCCAGTTCACCCAATAATCCGGCTTTGGTTTCAGTCAGCGATAAAGTCAGATCGAAATGAGTACTGTAACGTACCTGTTCCACCGGCGTCAGTTGCAGGCCGGGCAGGGTTAATGTTTTTGCCGGTGTATTATTCAGGGCCAGCATAACCTGAAAGATCGGGTTATAACTCAGGCTACGCTCGGGTTGTACTATTTCTACTACCTGCTCGAAGGGCAATTCCTGATGGGCATAGGCAGCAAGTGACCGTTCACGGATTTGCGTGAGTAACTCTGCAACTGTCGGGGATTCACTGAATGTGACCCGCAACGCCAGTGTATTGACGAAGAACCCAATTAAACTCTCAAGCTCATTTCCCGGCCGATTGGCGACCGGGGTGCCGATAACGATATCATCCTGCCCGCTCATTCGGGATAGAACGATACTCCAGCCTGCCAGCAGCATCATAAATAGAGTAGCCTGATGACGTTGCCCGAATAATTTCAGCGCTTCTGACAGGGATGCATCAAACTGAATCGGTACCTGTCCGGCGGTATAACCCGGACTGGCAGGACGGGGGCGATCGGTGGGGAGTGACAGTAAAGCCGGCGCACCTTTAAGCTGACGGCTCCAGAAATCACGTTGTTCCGCAAGAACATCACCCTGTAACCAATTCCGCTGCCAGAGCGCATAATCGGCGTACTGAATGGGCAGTGGCGGGAGTGATGTATCACTATTATTGTCGGAGTCATTATTATCTGGGTCGCATTCGATGCGGTAAAGGGCGCTCAGTTCATGCGCCAGTACACCAATTGACCAGCCATCGAAAATAATATGGTGCTGAGTGAATAATAAGACATGATCATCATCAGCTAATTGTAATAGCTGACCCCGGATCAGCGGCCCTTGTGTCAGGTCGAAGGGAGTTCGGGCTTCAAGTGCGGCAATGTCGGCAATATGCTGCATATGCGTTTCTGAATCCAGCGTACGCAGATCCTGATAAGTCAGGGTAAAGCCCGTGTCAGCAGGGTCAATATGCTGGTATGGCTGGCCTTCGGTAAGCATAAAACGGGTACGAAGAATTTCATGGCGGGCGACCAGCAGATTGAGGGCGGCTGTCAGGGCATGATGATTCAGCTGCCCGGTCAGGCGCAGTGACATGGGGATATGATAAGCCAGACTGGTCGCCGGTTCGAGCTGATGAAGAAACCACAGGCGTTGCTGTGCAAAAGATAATGGCAGGGGCAGATCACGGTCAGCGTGCTGAACAGGCGGTCGTTTCTGGTGCTGCTGAGTTTGTAATTGCTCTTTAAGTTTCTTTTTCAAAACAGCCCGTTTCAGATCATCAAGATTCATATCGCTCTTTATCATTTGTCACTCTCTCCACCTAACATTGCCATTAATTCCTCTGCGGACATTGAATCCAGTGTGTCCTGAAGGAAGTCAATATTGTTTTGTCCTACCGCTTCCTTTTGTGCTGCGAAAATGATTTCTGCCTGATCCGCCAGTCTGGGGGAAAGAAACAGTGAAGCGATGGGGATCTCAACCAAAAATTCATTCTGAATGCGGGTTGCGAGCTGACCTACCATCAGTGAATGACCGCCCAGCTCAAAAAAGTGATCAAAGCGGCCTACACGCTCCAACCCCAGCAGGCTTTGCCAGATTTTTGCCAATGTTGCCTCTTCTTCATCGTTCGGTGCTTCATACGGACGCGTCACAATAGCTGACATATCAGGTGCTGGCAGAGCCTGACGATCCAGTTTGCCATTGGGAGTCAGCGGGAAAGATTCAAGCGTGACAAAAGCGCTGGGCAGCATATAGTCGGCAAGGTGTCGGGAAAGCTGCCGGCGCAGTTCAGTTGGAGATAGTTCAATGCCATCCTGAGCAACCAGATAGGCAACCAGTTGTTTCTGTCCTGCTCCGTCTTCGCGACTCAGGACAATTGCCTCACACACACCATGACACTGCATCAGTCCGGCTTCAATTTCGCTTGGCTCAATGCGAAAACCACGCAGTTTGATCTGATTATCAGTGCGACCGAGGTAATCGATATTGCCATCGGCACGCCAGCGCCCCAAATCACCGGTTTTGTACATACGGGCATCAGGATCGGAAGAGAATGGATCAGTAATAAAGTGTTCCGCAGTCAGCTCGGGGCGATTCAGATAACCACGGGCAACGCCGGAACCCGTAATATAAATCTCACCGGCAACCCCGACAGGAACAGGCTGGTGCTGTTTGTCCAGAATATAGATTTGCCTATTGGCGATGGGTTTCCCGATGGGGATGTTGGTTTCACCTTCACGGGTTTTTTCTGCCATGAGTGGTATTTCATAAGTAGTGGCAATCGTTGTGGCCTCTGTTGGCCCATAGGCATTAACTAAATGCAGTGAAGGATATTTCGCGCGGAAACGCATGGTAGTACGGGGATTTGCCTGCTCCCCTCCGAACAGGAGATAGCGCAAACCTGATAACGCAGGTGTAATCAGGTTGGCATACTGATTAAATAGCGCCGTAGTCAGGAGCAGTGCACTCACTCTCTCTGATGACAGGCGTTGACCAAATTGATCGGGCTGTAATAGGGCTTTTTCCGGAAATAGCACAATACGTGCCCCATAAGCCAGACCTGCCCAAACTTCCCATATTGCCGCATCAAATGACACGTTGGCACAATGTGCAATGCAGTCATCCGGCCCGATATCGGTAAAACCATTGTTGATAACGAGAGAAACTACATTCCGGTGTTCGACCATGACGCCTTTTGGTTGACCCGTTGATCCCGACGTATAAATGATATAGGCCAGTTGGCGGGATGTTAATTCCGAGGCCTGAACATCAGGGTTTTGGTGTGACAACAATGCAGTGGTGTCTGACACATTGTCCAGCAGGATCACCGGTAGGGTGCTGTTAAGTTTGTTATGCCACGGCGCCTGAGTCAGCAAGGCAATTGGCGCAGCATCTTCAAGCATATAGGCCAGTCGTTCAGCCGGATAGTTCGGGTCAAGGGGTACGTAAGCCCCACCCGCTTTAAGAATAGCGAGCAGGCTGACGATCAGTTCCGGGCTGCGTTCGGCACAAACTGCCACTCGATCATCCGGACGCACACCCAGCGCAATCAGATAATGTGCCAGCCGGTTAGCACGCTGGTTCAGTTCCTCATAGCTGAGTGTCTGATCTTCATAAGTCAGCGCAATAGCATCAGGGCGTTGTAATACCTGAGCTTCAAACAGCTGGTGGATCAACTTATCCTGCGGGAAGCCCGCTTGCCCGGTTTTACCACGAGGCGAGTTAAAATCTATCAACAGCTGTTGCCGTTCGATTTCCGGCAGAATCGGCATATGCAGGATTAATTGCTGAGGATGATGTGTCATGGCATCAACCAAACCCGTGATGGCGGTTTGCAGATAGTGAGCAATGCGAACAGGGTCGATACCGGCTACCGCGTGGACAGACAAACGGAAGTCTGAGCCTAAATCATCCACTGACAGAGTGATGGGATAGTTAGTGCCTTCTTTAGCCGCGATAACCCGCATACCTGACCAACTGTTTTTGGGCGTTTTTTCTTCACTGGCCTGAGAGTGTCGATAATTCAGCAAGGTACTGAATAGTGGTATGGCGTGTTCTACACCGCTGCAACTTTGTGCCAGTGTTAACGGGGCCTGTTCATGTTCCAGCAGTGTGATTAAATCCTGATAAGTATCCTGAACCACAGTCTGTACGCTGCGATCTGCGAGGGAAATCCGAATGGGCAGAGTGTTGATAAACATTCCCAGTATATGGTCAGCTCCAGCTCCGCCTTGCAGACGGCCTGACAAAACGGAACCAAAAACTACATCATCGCGATTGCTGGTCTGTGCCAGTACTTGCGCCCATGCGACATGAAACAGGACACTCGGGCTGACTTTCAGTTGCCGTGCCAGCGCACGGATGGTACCCGATAATTCAGGAGAAAGCGGAAGGTGTGCTTCCGTAATAGAGTCATTCTGTTCTGCTTCTGGATTTTCGTTATTCGGTATTGAAAGTACGCCAAATGGCGCAGTGGGTGCATCGATATCAGCCAGCCGGGAACGGAAATAATCTTCGTGTTCTGAGGTAATCTCACTCAGCGTTCGGGCAATAAAATTGCGGTAAGGCAATACGGCAGGCAAGGCAGTTTCCTGCTTGTGCAAGATAAGTGCAATTTCATCGAAAATCAGTTCCAGTGTCACATGATCGCTGACCAGATGATGAAAACGTAATACCAGCAGCCATTCATTTTGTGCCGTATCATGAGCGATATCAGCAGTGAATAACGGAGCACGGGTCAGATCGATACGATGCTGGCGTGGGTCGGTGTGAGCCAGCAGTTGTCCCTGAATATTATTTTCCGTATCTGGAGTGAAGACGTTAATCTCCAGTGGTGCCTGACGCCAGACGACCTGAACAGGATGCTCCAGTCCTTGCCAGAAAACACTGCTGCGCAGGATATCGTGACGGTTGATCACTTGTTGTAAAGCAGATAAAAACTGGTCAAGGCGTTCGCGGTTATCAAAAGCCAGCAAACTCTGTAACAGGTAGGTATCTCCCTGAGCCTGCATCAGATGGTGGAACAGAATTCCTTCCTGCAAGGGCGATAACGGATAAATATCCTGTACATTACCAGCGCCACCGGACACAGTTCCGACAATGGCATCAATCTGAGCCTGAGATAATGTCACCAATGGCAGTATTTCAGGAATAATCACAGTGCAATCTTCAGGGATCAGGTTCTCAGGCACAACAAAAGAGTCAGCATCACGGCGCAGAGCCTGCGCCATATCAGCGAGAACCGGCGTGGAAAATACGCTGCGGATATCAAGGCGCCAGCCAATGCGGCGTAGCTCTTCGATCAGGCTGACAATCATCAGTGAATGACCGCCCAGCTCAAAAAAGTGATCAAAGCGGCCTACACGCTCCAACCCCAGCAGGCTTTGCCAGATTTGTGCCAGCGAAGTTTCTGTTTCCCCTGTCGGAGATTCATAGTGGCGAACCGCGAAAGCGGAGGCGTCCGGAGCAGGAAGCGTATCACGGTCAATTTTTCCGTTAGCGGTCAGCGGGAAATTATCCAGCATGATAAAAGCACTGGGCAGCATATAATCAGCAAGGTGTCTGGCAAGCTGCTGACGCAATTCTGCCGGTTCCGGTATCATCCCCGGCTGAGGCTGTATATAGGCAATCAGCCGTTTCTGACTTCCTGTTTTAGCACCTGTTTTCTCATCACCGGCTTCTTCACGGGCGAGAACCAGTGCTTTTTGCACACCATGACACTGGGAGAGGTGGCTTTCAATTTCCCCCAACTCAATGCGGAAACCGCGTATTTTGACCTGAAAATCATTACGACCACAGTATTCAATATTGCCATCCGGCAGCCAGCGCCCCAGATCGCCGGTCTTATACATTCGTGCATCAGGCACTGAGGAAAACGGGTTCACCAGAAAGTGCTCAGCGGTGAGCTGCGGACGGTTAAGATAACCACGGGCAACTCCTTCACCGGCAATATAAATTTCGCCCGTTACCCCGAGAGGAACAGGCTGCTTGCCGGCGTCAAGAATATAGATCTGAGTGTTGGCAATCGGGCCACCAATGGGAATTTTTATTTCTTTTTCAATACGTTCAGTATGACCTCTATCGATAAAGGGGATCTTATAAGCGGTGGAAAAAGTAGTGACTTCCGTTGGCCCGTACATGTGCAATAAATGTTGTGGCGGATGCTCAGCCCATAACTGAATAGCAGGGCGGCTATCGGCTTGTTCGCCGCCAAACAGAACATAACGCAGACCCGGCAAGGTTGGGGCAAGTAAGTCTGCATATTGGTTAAACAGGGCAGTGGTAAGAAATAACGCCGTGATACCTGCTGATGACAGACACTGACTGAAATAAGCCGGTTGTAACAAGGTATTTTCCGGTATTAGCAGGAGTCTGGCACCATGTACCAGCGCAGACCAGACTTCCCACGTTGCTGCATCAAATGAAATATTGGCGCAATGGGCAACACAATCATCGGGAGTAATATCGGCAATGTTATTATTGATAAGTAAGCGAATTACGTTACGGTGCTCAATCATCACACCTTTAGGCTGGCCCGTTGAGCCTGACGTATAAATGATATAAGCCAGATGATGCGAGGTCAGACCTGATGTCTGAATATCCGGATTGTGAGTGGGATAGCCAGCCAGAGGTGCTTCCTGCTCACTCAATAAATTATCCAGCAAAACGACAGGCACAAAGGTGTCCAGTTTGTCGTACCATGCTATCTGCGTCAGCAGAGCTACAGGTCTGGCGTCCTCCAGCATATAGCTCAGCCGTTCAGCAGGGTAATGCGGATCGAGTGGCACATAGGCACCACCTGCTTTCAGGATGGCAAGCAGACCGACTATCAGCTCCGGGCTGCGTTCGGCACAGATTGCAACCGGATCGTCCGGGCGTATACCCAGTGCCAGCAGGTGATGAGCCAGACGATTGGCATGACAGTTCAGCTCAGCATAACTCAGTGTCTGCCCCTCGTAGCTTATAGCGATAGCATCGGGGCGCTGTAACACCTGCGCTTCAACTAACTGATGGATTAGCGCATTTTGCGGTAATGCTGTCTGTGTGGCATTGAAATCCACTAATACTTGTTGTCGCTCTGAATCTGGCAACATCGGCAGTGTGTTTACGGGCTGGCTATCATCAATCACCATTGCAGTTAATACATGGGTTAAATAACCCACCATACGCTCAGCAGTTGGGCGATCGAACAGGTCTGCGGCATATTCTAAATCCCCGGCTAAACCTGTTCCGATTTCGTTCAGTGATAGAGTTAAATCAAAATGCGCACCCCGATGCTTCTGCTCAATCGGCGTGAGTTGCAGTTCCGGCAGCGTTAGCTCTTGAGCCGGAGTGTTATTTAAGGCCATCATTACCTGAAAAATCGGGCTGTAGCTGAGACTACGTTCAGGTTGCAGCGCTTCCACTACCTGTTCAAAGGGCAGATCCTGATGGGCATAGGCCGCCAGTGACTGCTCCCGGATTTGAGTGAGTAAATCAGCCACACTCAGATCGTTATTGAAGGTGATACGTAAAGCCAGCGTATTGACGAAGAAGCCTATCAGCCCTTCAAGCTCACGGTGTGGACGGTTAGCAACAGGGGTGCCGATGACAATATCATCCTGCCCGCTAAGGCGGCTCAGTACGATACTCCATGCGGTCAGGAGGGTCATAAACAGCGTACTGTTATGGCGTTTCCCCAGCGCCTTCAGTGATGCCAGTAAAAGGGCATCAAGATGAAAGGAGACTTTGCCGCCGATATAGCTCTGTACTGCCGGGCGTGGGCGATCAATAGGAAGTGTCAGCAGCGGCGGGGCATCTCTGAGTTGTTCACACCAGAAATCGCGTTGTTTCGCGAGGCTATTTCCCTGCGCTTGTTCATGTAGCCAGACCGCATAGTCAGCATATTGAACAGGTAATGGTGATAAAGAGATATCGTGACCATCAAGGGCTGCACGATAGAAATCGCCTAACTCCCGTACCAGCACACCGGTAGACCAGCCGTCAGTAATAATATGATGCAGGGTCAGTAATAAAATATGCTCTTTATCGCTGAGACGAAGCAACTGACCGCGAATCAGCCGTTCCTGAGTAAAATCGAACGGAGTTTGCGCTTCGGTATCAATAAACTCGGTAATGCGCTCGGTGTGCAAAACCGGAGATAACTGGCTCAGGTCATGATAAGACAGAGTACAGCCAATATCGGCCGGATCAATGTGTTGGCAGGGTTTTCCCTCCACTGACACAAAACGGGTTCTCAGGCTTTCATGGCGTTCAACCAGACGGTCGAGTGATGCACTCAGCGCATGGCGGTCAAGCTGACCTCTAAGGCGGAGTATTACCGGCAGATGATAGGCCAGACTGGCAGCCGGTTCGAACTGGCAGAGAAACCACAGCCGCTGTTGAGCAAAAGATAATGGCAGTGGCTGGTTACGATCCGCGGGTTTTATTATTGACTGCTGCTGTTGATAACCCCGTGCTTTCAGTTGCTCTTCAAGCCTTTTCTCCATAACAGCACGTTTCAGATCATCGAGATTCATAGTAGTCCTTATCATTGTTTGTTATCTCCGCCGGTATCGTTTTTCCGAGAATCGTTTTCGCCTAAAATTGCCATTAACTCTTCGGCTGACATCGCATCAAGATCGCTTTGAATTGATTCAATGTCGTTGTCGCCGATTGCACTCATTTGTGCTGCAAAGATGATGTCTGCCTGTTCCATTAATTTGGGTGAAACAAACAGGGAGGTCAGAGGAACATTGACCATAAACTGACTTTTTATATGGGTTATCAGCCGGATAACCATCAATGAATGACCGCCCAGTTCAAAGAAGTTGTCATGACGACTAATGCGTGTCAGCCCTAACAATTCCTGCCAGATTTGTGCCAGTGCTGTTTCTATCCTTCCCTGTGGCGCTTCATATTCATGTGTCACTACCGCAGAGAGTTCAGGCTCCGGCAACGCCCGGCGATCCAGTTTGCCATTTGGTGTGAGAGGGAAAGTAGTCAGCACGACATAGGCACTGGGCAGCATATATTCCGCCAGATGTTCTGCCAGTTGGCGGCGCAGAACCGCCGGATCAAGTTCAGCGCCATTTTGGGGCAGCAGATAGGCAACGAGGCGTTTATGCTCTGGTTTATCTTCACGAAGGATAACCACCGCTTCACGCACACCGTGACACTGTTCAAGCCTTGTCTCGATTTCACCCAGCTCAATACGGAAGCCCCGTATTTTGACCTGAAAGTCATTGCGGCCGAGATATTCGATATTGCCGTCAGGTAGCCAGCGCCCTAAATCACCGGTTTTATACATGCGCATACCGGGTTTACCGGAGAACGGGTCGGGCAGGAAACGTTCGGTAGTCAGCTCCGGGCGGTTCAGATAGCCACGGGCAACACCTGCTCCTGCAATATAGAGTTCGCCTGCAACGCCCAGTGGCACAGGCTGACCATAAGCATCAAGGATATAGATGCGTAAATCATCCAGAGGCTGCCCAATCAGGCTGCCATGCCTTGCGTGGATATCTGTTTCTGTCAGTTCACGATAGGTAGCATGTACGGTAATTTCCGTGATGCCATACATATTCACCAGACGGGTTTGTTCGGTAGGATTGTGTTCAACCCACGGGGCTAGGGTGTGCAACTCTAATGCTTCACCGCCGAATATAATGCAGCGCAGTGTGTGATGCTCATGCGGCATCATATCCTGAGCCGCAATCAACTGGCGGAAGGCACTTGGAGTCTGGTTCAGAATAGTGACCTGCTCACGACACAGTAGTTCATAGAACATCTGAGGTGAGCGGGCACATTCAGTCGGGATCACCACCAGCTTGCCCCCGTAAGCCAGCGCTCCCCACAATTCCCATACTGAGAAGTCGAAAGCAAAGGAGTGAAACAGCGTCCAGACATCGTTGTTATCAAACCGGAACCGCGCCTGTGTCGCTGCCAGCAGACGGGTCACATTGGCGTGTTCAACCATCACCCCTTTGGGTTTACCGGTAGAGCCGGAGGTATAAATCACATACGCCAGATGGTGTGGCATCACTCCCAGTGCTTGGGTATCCGGATTATCGGTTGGTTGTTCCGCCAGTAACGATGCCTGAGTGTCCAGTTCCATAATCGGGACAGTTATCACCGATGTAGAGAGGAACAATTTTTCCGCTTGTGCTGCCTGAGTCAGCAGGATCTGCGGGGATGAATTTTCCAGCATGTAGGTCAGTCGTTCGGTCGGGTAAGCAGGGTCCAGTGGGACATAACCCCCGCCAGCCTTGAGAATAGCGAGCAGGCTGATAATCAGCTCCGGGCCGCGTTCGAGGCAGACGGCTATCCGATCATCTGGTTGCACTCCCTGCTTAATCAGATAATGAGCCAGCTGATTAGCGCGACAGTTCAGCTCGTTATAACTCAGTGTTTGTTCCGCAAATATAATGGCAGTGGCGTCAGGCGCACGGGCTGATTGTTCCTCAAACAACTGGTGTATCAGGATGTTATGTGGGAATTCCACCTGATTAGCATTGAAATCGGTCAGCAACTGCTTGCGTTCTGTTGCAGGCAGGATTGAGATATCCCGCAGCAAATGTTGTGGGTTATGTGTCAGCGCATCAATCAGACCATTAATTGCGGTTACCAGATAAGCGGCTATTCTGTTCGGGTCAATGCCGGTTATTGTTTGTGAAATTAGCCTGAATCCGGTGCCTAAATCGTCCACTGACAACGTGACTGGGTAGTTGGTGCGCTCTTCTGCGGTCAGAATGCGAATGCCCGTCCATACAGTGTCAACGGATTCAGCAGTCTGACTATGGCGATAATTCAGCAGGGAGCTGAACAACGGCATTGACTGCGGTACACCGCTGCATTGTTGTGCCAGAACCAGAGGGGCCTGCTCATGCTCCAGCAGCAACATTAAATTGTGGAAGGTATCCTGAACCGCTTCCTGAATGGTGCAATCACCGACAGAAATTCGCATTGGCAGGGTGTTGATAAACATCCCTAATACCTGCTCGGCTCCTGCTCCTCCCTGAAGCCGTCCCAACAGGACGGAGCCGAAAACCGCATCATCACGACCGCTGGTTTTTGCCAGCACCTGCGCCCACGCCACATGGAACAGAACACTCGGACTGACTCCCAGATGTCGCGCCTGAGTTCGGATCGCCGCTGCCAGCTCTGGGGCAATAGTGAGACAGGATTCAGCCACCGTTTCGCCGTCAGTCTGAACTTTCAGGATACCAAACGGTGCGGTGGGTTCGTCGATATCAGCAAGTCGGCTGCGGAAATAAGCCTCGTGTTCCGATTCCGGCACGTGCAGTGTCCGGGCGATAAAGTTGCGATAGGGCAGAACGGCAGGCAGTATTTTCGTATTCCCTGTCAGGAACTGCGCAATCTCTGCAAAAATCAGCTCCAGCGTCATATGATCACTGACCAGATGATGGAAGCGCAGTGCCATCAGCCATTCATTGTGTGCCGGGTCGTGAGCAATATCTGCGGTAAACAGCGGTGCACGATCCAGATTGATACGATATCGGCGTGGATCGGTATGCTCTCTGAGTTGGGTAACAATATCGATTTCAGTGGCTGGCGTGAAAATATTGATACTCAGAGACGCCTGACGCCAGACAACCTGAACCGGCTGAACTAAATCCTGCCAGTATGCCGCTGTTCGCAGAATATCATGGCGATTGATAACCTGTTGCAGTGCAGACAGAAACGCATCAAGACGTTCGCGGGAGTCAAAAGCGAGCAGGCTTTGCAGCAGGTAATTGTCACCCTGTACCTGTAACAGATGATGGAACAGGATCCCTTCCTGCAACGGTGACAACGGATAGATATCCTGTACATTGGCAGCGCCGCCGGGCACGGTAGCGACAATGGCATCTATTTCTGTCTGGGACAGCGCAACCAAAGGCAGCATGTCTGGTGTGATCAGCCGACAATTTTCAGGAATGCCGTTAGGCGGCACGATAAATGTATCGTCAGTATCACGCTGAATAGTCTGTGCCATATCGGCAAGGACAGGAGAAATAAATACGCTGCGCACATCCAGTTGCCAGCCGATGAGACGTAACTCCTCGATCAGGCTGACAATCATCAGGGAATGCCCGCCTAACTCAAAGAAATGGTCGTGACGACCAACACGCTCCAGTTTTAACAGGCGTTGCCAGATTTGTGCCAGTGCGATTTCTGTTTCACCCATTGGCGACACGTAGCGATGTGATACCACGGCTGATGAATCAGGGGCAGGCAATGCCCGCTGGTCGAGTTTCCCATTTGCTGTCAACGGGAAAGCATCCAGTGTGACAAACGCACTGGGCAGCATATAGTCGGCAAGGTGTTGTGCCAGTTGCTGACGCAATTCTGTCGGATTCAGTATGGCATCAGGTTGTGGCAGCAGATAGGCCACGAGTTGTTTTTGATGTGTTCCGTCCTCACGGGCGATCACGACAGCTTCACGGACTCCGGCACACTGTTCAAGTCTGGCTTCAATTTCCCCTAGTTCAATGCGGAAACCGCGTATTTTGACCTGAAAATCATTACGGCCGAGATATTCGATATTGCCATCAGGTAGCCAGCGCCCTAAATCACCGGTTTTATACATGCGTGTATCGGGCTTAGCGGAGAAGGGATCAGACAGGAACCGCTCTGCGGTCAGCTCAGGGCGGTTCAGATAGCCACGGGCAACCCCTGCTCCTGCAATATAGAGTTCGCCTGCAACGCCCAGTGGCACCGGCTGACCATAGGCATCAAGGATATAGATGCGTAAATCATCCAGAGGCTGCCCAATCAGGCTGCCATGCCTTGCGTGGATATCTGTTTCTGTCAGTTCACGATAGGTAGCATGTACGGTAATTTCCGTGATGCCATACATATTCACCAGACGCGTCTGTTCGGTAGGATTGCGTTCAACCCACGGGGCGAGGGTGTGCAACTCTAATGCTTCACCGCCGAATATAATGCAGCGCAGTGTGTGATGCTCATGCGGCATCATATCCTGAGCCGCAATCAACTGGCGGAAGGCACTTGGAGTCTGGTTCAGAATAGTGACCTGCTCACGACACAGTAGTTCATAGAACATCTGAGGTGAGCGGGCACATTCAGTCGGGATCACCACCAGCTTGCCGCCGTAAGCCAGCGCTCCCCACAATTCCCATACTGAGAAGTCGAAAGCAAAGGAGTGAAACAGCGTCCAGACATCGTTGTTATCAAACCGGAACCGCGCCTGTGTCGCTGCCAGCAGACGGGTCACATTGGCGTGTTCAACCATCACCCCTTTGGGTTTACCGGTAGAGCCGGAGGTATAAATCACATACGCCAGATGATGGGGTTTCAGCGCTGATTTTTGTACATCCGGGTTCCCGAACTGTGCATGACCGGGTAATAAGTCAGCGGATAATAAATTATCCAACATAACATTATCCAACATAACTACAGGCAGGGGACTGGTGAGTTTTTCGGCCAGTGTTGCCTGAGTCACTATCACCACCGGATTTGAATCTTCCAGCATATAGGCCAGTCGTTCGGCAGGATAAGCCGGGTCAAGCGGGATATAGGCTCCTCCGGCCTTGAGGATAGCCAGCAGACCGACTACCATTTCCAGACTCCGCTCGACACAAATTGCTACCCGATCATCCGGACGTACACCCTGCGTAATCAGCTGATGCGCCAGATAATTGGCGCGTTGGTTGAGTTCACCATAGCTGAGGGTCTGCCCTTCAAATACCACGGCAACTGCATCAGGATATTGCTCTGCCTGAGCCTCAAACAGCTGGTGGAGCAACGCATTATCGGGAAAATTATTCAGTGGGAAATCAGCCTGATGCGCATTGAAATCCATCAGTAATTGTTGCCGCTCTGATTGCGACAACATAGGCACAGTGGCAGCCAGTTGTGATTCATCTGCCAGCATGGCGTTCAGTACATTGGAGAGATAACCCAGCATGCGTTCAATGGTTGCTGCATCAAATAATGCACTGGCATAGGTCAGCTCGCCTGTCAGACCGGTATCGGTTTCGGTTAATGACAGGGTTAAATCGAAGTGGGCACTGTGGTGTATCGGCTCCATCACAGTGAGTTGTAAATCCGGTAATGTCAGTACCTGTGCCGGTGTGTTATTTAACGCCAGCATAACCTGAAATATCGGGCTGTAACTCAGGCTGCGCTCAGGTTGTAACGCTTCCACTACCTGCTCGAAGGGCAGATCCTGATTGGCATAGGCCGTCAGTGTCTGTTCCCGAATCTGTCTGAACAAATCGGCAATTCGGGCGGAGTCATCCAGCCTGACACGCAGGGCCAGTGTATTCACAAAGAAGCCGATCAGCCCTTCCAGTTCGCGATGCTGACGGTTGGCAACCGGTGTACCGATGACAATATCATCCTGTCCACTCAGTCGCGCCAGCACGATACTCCATGCTGTCAGCAGAGTCATAAACAGGGTGTTGTTATGGCGTTGTCCGAGTGTTTTCAGCGAAGCCAGTAATTCCGCATTAAAATGAACGGGAACTCTTCCTCCGGTAAAGGTTTGTGACGCGGGACGTGGCCGGTCTGTTGGAAGTGTCAGCAAAGCAGGCGCATCGCGGAGCTGGTGACACCAGAACTCCCGTTGTCTGTTAAGCGTGGCTTCATGCAGTTTGTCACGCTGCCAGACAGCATAATCGGCATACTGAATGGGTAGGGGTAATAACGGGTTTTCCTGATTTTCAATAGCTGCCCGATAGAGAACGCTCAGCTCACGTATTAGCACACCGACAGACCAGCCATCGGAAATAATATGGTGCTGGGTGATCAGTAATACATGTTCATCATCAGCCAGTTGCAGTAATTGACCACGTATCAGTGAACCTTGAGTAAAATCAAACGGTATTCTGGTTTCGGTGGTAGCAAGTTCTGTCATTCGCTGGGTTTGCTCATCGGCAGTTAATGAGCGCAGATCCTGATAAGACAACGCAAATCTGCTGTCAGCCGTTGCAATCTGCTGGCGGGGCTGGCCTGCGGCCAGTACAAAACGGGTACGCAGGATCTCATGTCTGGCGACCAGATTGTCGAATGTTTGGCGCAGGGCATGGTGACTGAGTTCTCCGGTCAGACGCAATACCAGCGGAATATGGTAAGCCAGGCTGGCAGCCGGATCGAGTCGGCCTAAAAACCACAGTCTCTGTTGAGCAAAGGAAAGCGGTAGCGGCTGGCTACGATCAGCGAGCGGTATTGTCATTTGAGAGGTTGCTGCAACATCAGTCAGTTCCTGAGCTAAATCCATCAGACGTGGCTGATCAAACAACTGTTGCAGCGGTAATTCCCGCTTCAGTACCTGACGGATACGGGCTGTAAGCTGAATAGCCAGTAGTGAATGCCCGCCCAGTTCAAAAAAATGGTCATAGCGTCCGACTCGCTCCAGTCCCAGCAGATCCTGCCAGATCCGGGCTAATGCGATTTCCGTTTCACCGACAGGCGCTGCATAGTCACGGGTTGCTACTGCCGATGAATCCGGTGCAGGAAGTGCCTGACGATCTAATTTGCCATTAGGAGTCAGCGGGAAAGTTTCCAGCATAATAAACGCACCGGGCAGCATATAATCAGCAAGATGTTGAGTAAGCTGGCTACGTAGTTCTGCTGGTTCGAGTTCAGCGCCTTCCTCTGGTTGCAGATAGGCAACTATTCGTTTCTGATTGGGTTCGTCCTCCCGTATCAGAACTACCGCTTCACGTACGCCATCGCACTGTACCAGTCTGGCTTCGATTTCCCCCAGTTCAATACGAAAGCCTCGCAATTTGACCTGAAAGTCATTGCGTCCGAGGTATTCAATATTGCCATCCGGCAGCCAGCGCCCCAGATCTCCGGATTTGTACATACGTGCATCAGGTTCTGAAGAGAATGGATCGAGCAGAAAACGCTCTGCGTTCAGTTCCGGGCGATTCAGATAACCACGGGCAATACCTGCACCGGCGATATAGATCTCACCGGAAACTCCGACAGGAACAGGTTGAGCCTGTTTATCCAGAATATAAATTCTCCGGTTACCGATAGGGCGACCAATCGGAATTTTGATTTCACCTTCACCGGCTTTTTCTGGCATGAGCGGCATTTCATAAACAGTGGCAATCGTTGTGGCTTCTGTTGGCCCATAGGCATGCAGCAAATGTTGTGGAGGATATTCCGCCCGGAAACGAATGGCGGTATGGGCGTTGGCTTGCTCACCGCCGAACAGGAGGTAACGCAGACCCGATAACGTAGAGGCGATCAGGCTGACATACTGATTAAACAACGCCGTAGTCAGGAACAGTGCACTGACTTTCTCTGCTGACAGAGCCTGGCCAAATTTGTCAGGCTGTAACAGGGTTTTTTCGGGTATCAGTAGAATACGTGCACCATGTGTCAGAGCAGCCCAAACTTCCCATGTTGCCGCATCAAATGAGATGTTGGCACAATGGGCTATGCAGTCATCCGGCCCGATATCGGCAAAGCCGTTATTGATAAGCAGGGAAATGACATTTCTGTGTTCAACCATGACACCTTTCGGCTGACCGGTTGAACCGGAGGTATAAATAACATAGGCCAGATGGCGTGATGTCAGCCCTGAAGCCTGAATGTCAGGGTTACGCGTTGGGAACGATGCGGAACTGTCTGACTCATCGTCCAGCAAGATAACAGGTAAGGTGCTGTTCAGTTTTTCATGCCACTGAGCCTGTGTCAGTAAGGCAACCGGGGAAGCATCCTCAAGCATAAAGTTAAGCCGCTCAGCCGGATAGTTAGGATCAAGTGGCAGATAAGCGCCACCGGCTTTGAGAATGGCCAGCAACCCAATAACCATTTCCGGACAGCGTTCAATGCAAATAGCGACCCGATCATCCGGGCGTATGCCGAGTGTCAGCAGGTGATGTGCCAGACGATTGGCTCGCTGATTCAGTTCACGATAGCTCAGCGTCTGATTTTCATAGGTGACGGCAATAGCATCAGGACACTGTAATGCCTGAATTTCGACTAGCTGGTGGATTAGCGCATGTTCCGGGAATGCGCTTTGCGTTTCAGGAGCATTAAAATCCACCAACAGCCGTTGCCGCTCTGATCCCGATAAAATCGGAATATCCAGAATCGGTTGCTGAGGATGATCAATTAAAGCTTCAACCAACCCTTTAATCGCAGTTATCAGATAGCTTGTGACCTGATCAGGTGAAATTTCAGTCACAGTCAGCGCTGTGAGCTGAAAACCGTCACCTAAGTCATCCACGGACAGGGTAATGGGGTAGTTAGTTCGTTCTTCCGCTGCGACCACACGCATACCCACCCAGATGGTATCCATTTCAGCCTGAGTCATCTGACTATGGCGATAATTCAGTAAGGCACCGAACAACGGCATCGGCTGTGCCACGCCACTGCACTGTTGTGCCAGTGCCAGCGGAGCCTGCTCGTGTTCTAATAGTGCGGTCAGACGGTGATAGGTGTCCAGCACGGTTTCCTGCACACGACGACCCGCCAGAGAAATGCGGATTGGCAGAGTATTAACAAACATTCCCAGCATTTGCTCTGCCCCGGTGATGCCCTGCAAACGACCCAGCAGCACGGAGCCAAAAACCACATCATCGCGACCGCTGGTGTGTGCCAGCACTTGTGCCCAGGCAACATGGAACAGGACGCCGGGACTGACTTCCAGACGGCGGGCTTGTGAGCGGATAGCTTCTGCCAGATCGTTATCAAGTAAAACGCGGGCTTTGGCGACGGGATTACTGTTATCCCGTGATTTATTATTATCAGGTGATGCACTGAGCTTCGGCATTTTAAGCACACCAAACGGTGTCGTAGGCTCGTCGATATCAGCCAGTTGTTCGCGGAAATAACTTTCGTATACTGAAACAGGCACATTCAACGTTTGAGCGATAAAATTACGGTAAGGCACAGAGGTAGGCAGAACATTGGCATTTCCCTGTCGTATGCGGGCAATTTCGGCGAATATCAGATCGAGTGTCACATGGTCGCTGACCAGATGATGGAAACGCAGCGCCAGTAACCACTCATTCTGGGGGATATCGTGTGCTATATCAGCAGCGAATAACGGGGCACAGCTCAGGTCAATGCGATGCCAGCGCGGATCAGTATGGGCTTGTAATTGAGCAGCTATATCACCCTTTGTTTCTGGTGCTAACTCGTTTATATTCCATTCTTTAATACACAATTTCGCCTGACGCCAGACTACCTGAACGGGTTGTGCCAGATCCTGCCAGTAAACCGAGGTGCGCAGAATATCGTGACGGTCGATTACCTGCTGCATGGCGCTCAGGAAACTATCAAGGTGAGTTCGGGTATCAAAGGCAATAAGGGTATGTAATAAATAGTCATCACCCTGTGTCTGTAACAGATGATGGAACAGAATACCTTCCTGTAACGATGCCAGCGGATAGATATCCTGTACATTACCCGCTCCGCCGGAAACACTGGCGGTGATAGCGTCAATTTCTGACTGGGACAGTGAAACCAGCGGCAACATATCCGGTGTAATAGCCTTACAGTCATTTGAAATAAGGTTAGGTGGCACAACAAAAAATTCCGCATCACGCTGAGTGGCTGCTGCCATATCTGCAAGCACAGGCGTCGTGAACACACTGCGGACATCAAGTTGCCAGCCGTGGTTGTGCAGTTCTGCAATCAGGTTGATAATCATCAGCGAATGGCCGCCCAGCGCAAAGAAATTGTCATGGCGGCTGACCTTCTCCAGACCTAATAGCTGTTGCCAGATCTGAGCCAGAGTTATTTCCACTTCGCCAATGGGCACTTGGTAGTCTTGTACTGCCAGAGCAGACAGATCAGGTGCAGGCAGTGCCTGACGATCCAGTTTGCCATTTGGCATCAGCGGGAATGTCTCAAGGATAATAAAAGCACTGGGCAGCATATATTCAGCAAGATGCTGAGCAAGTTGCTGACGGAGTTCTGCCGGAACCAATTCAGCTTTCGTTTCTGGTAACAATGTGGGTAACAAATAGGCGACGAGACGTTGCTGATGAGTCTCATCCATGTGGATCAGAACTACGGCTTCACGCACACCGGAACACTGTCTGAGCCGTGCTTCAATTTCCCCCAGTTCAATGCGGAAGCCCCGCAGTTTGATTTGAAAATCATTGCGACCAAGATATTCGATATTGCCGTCTGGCAACCAGCGCCCGAGATCGCCGGATTTGTACATACGCGCATCAGGTTCTGGAGAGAAAGGATCGAGCAGGAAACGCTCCCGCGTAAGTTCAGGCCGGTTAAGATAACCACGGGCTACACCGGCACCACTGATATAGATTTCGCCCACCACCCCAAGCGGAGTAGGTTGGCCATAAGAGTCAAGAATATAGATTTGGGTGTTAGCAATAGGGTGACCAATCGGGATTTTTATTTCACCCTCACCGGCTTTTTCTGCCATGAGTGGTATTTCATAGGCGGTAGCAAATGTGGTGGTTTCCGTTGGCCCATAGGCATTAACTAAATGCTGAGGCTGATATTTCTCCCGGAAATGAATGGCAGTACGGCTGTCCGCTTGTTCACCACCGAACAGGAGATAGCGCAAACCTGATAAAGCAGGAGCAATCAGGCTGGCATACTGATTAAACAGTGTTGTAGTCAGGAACACTGCACTGGCTTTCCCTGATGACAGGCATTGACCAAACAGATCGGGCTGTAACAGGATTTTTTTCGGAATAAGCAGAATACGTGCCCCGTTAGCCAATCCTGACCAAACTTCCCATGTTACCGCATCAAATGACACGTTGGCACAGTGCGCAACGCAGTCACTTGGTCCGATATCAGCAACACCATTATTGAGAATCAGAGAAGTTACATTCCGGTGTTCGACCATGACGCCTTTCGGTTGACCCGTTGAACCCGACGTATAAATGACGTAAGCCAGATGGTGGGATGTCAGTCCTGATCCCTGAACATCAGGGTTGTGGACTGGAAACAAGGCTGAGCTGTCTGATTTATCATCCAGCAGGATCACGGGTAAAGTACTGTTAAGTTTGTCACACCACTGGATCTGGGTCAGCAAGGCGACCGGAGAAGCTTCCTCAAGCATATAGGCCAGCCGTTCAGCCGGAGAGTCCGGATCGAGTGGCAGATAAGCACCACCCGCTTTGAGAATAGCAAGCAGGGCGATAATCATCTCCGGACTACGTTCAGCACACAGGGCAACCCGATCATCAGGGCCTACTCCCAGCGCCAGTAAATGATGAGCCAATTGATTAGCTCGCTGGTTCAGTTCGTGATAACTCAGCGTCTGGTTTTCATAAACCACTGCAATAGCATCAGGACGCTGTAATACCTGTGCTTCAACAAGCTGGTGGATAAGTGCATTTTGTGGGAAACCGGATTGGGTAGAACCGATCTGAATAGCATTGAAATCTACCAACAGTTGATGTCGTTCCGATTCTGGTAGCATGGGCAAAGTAGCAATACATTGTGTATCATCAGTGACCATTGCTGTGAGCACATTGACTAAATAGCCAGTCATGCGCTCAATGGTTGCGGAATCGAACAAATCCGCTGCATAAGTCAGTTCACCTGTCAGACCGCTTTCGTTTTCGGTCAGAGACAGGGTTAAATCAAAATGTGCGCTGGGGTGTGCCTGTTCTATTGGTGTACAGCGGATATCGGGCAGGTTTAATACCTGAGCAGGGGTGTTGTTTAAAGCCAGCATCACCTGAAATATCGGGCTGTAACTGAGATTGCGTGCCGGCTGCAAGGCTTCCACCACTTGTTCAAAAGGCAGATCCTGATTGGCATAGTCATCCAGCATCTGTTCACGGATCTGAACCAGCAGGTTAGTAATACTGTCGGAATCGCTTATTTTGGTACGCAGGGCTAATGTATTGACAAAAAAGCCGATTAATCCTTCCAGTGTAGGGTGAGGCCGGTTGGCAACCGGTGTACCGATGACAATATCATCCTGCCCACTCAGCCGGGCGAGGACAATACTCCATGCTGCCAGCAGAGTCATAAACAGGGTGCTGTTATGGCGCTGCCCCAGCTTCTTCAATGAAGCCAGTAGTTCGGCATCAAAATAAACAGGAACCCGCCCGCCGACGAACGATTGTACCGTCGGGCGGGGTCTGTCAGTCGGCAACGTTAATAAAGACGGAGCATCTTTAAGCCGGGAAGACCAGAAATCACGTTGTGCAGTCAGAGCCGATCCCTGCAACCAACCACGTTGCCAGACGGCATAATCGGCATACTGAATAGGTAATGGCAGTAACGGGTTTGCCTGATTTTCAAAAGCCGCATGATAGAGGACGCTCAGCTCACGCATTAGCACACCGACAGACCAGCCATCGGAAATAATATGGTGTTGGGTGAGCAGAAAGATATGTTCTTCATCAGCCAGTTGCAGCAAGTGAGCACGAATCAATGGCCCCTGTGTGAAATCAAATGGCGTCAGGGTTTCAAAAGCGGTCAGTTCAGTGATACGGTCAGTTCTTTCTTCAGGCGCTAGCGGGCGTAGATCATGGTAAGAGAGCGTGAAACCGGTATCCGCCTGATCAATGTATTGGCAGGGATGACCTGCTACAGAGATAAAGCGGGTGCGCAGGCTTTCTTGCCGAGCCACCAGATTATTCAGTGCCTGACTCAGTGCGTGGTGACTGAGTTGCCCGCTGAGACGTAATGCTACGGGAATATGATAGGCCAGACTGGCGGCCTGATCGATTTGTGCCAGGAACCATAACCGTTGTTGTGCAAAAGAGAGTGGTAATGGCTGGTTTCTGTCAGCAACAGGGATCTCGATTTGGCTGGCTGTTGTAGTTTCGGTGAGCAGTTGTGCCAACTCAGCCAGAATTGGCTGATCAAAGAGTTGTTTTAATGACAGTGTTTTTGCCAATTCCTGACGAACGTATGCGACAAACTGAACTGCCAGCAGGGAATGCCCCCCCAGTTCAAAGAAATGGTCATAACGTCCGACTTGCTGTATGCCGAGTAATTTCTGCCAAATCTGAGCCAGAGCGGTTTCCACTTCACTGATCGGTGCTTCATAACCACGGGTCACTATTGCTGTCAGATCAGGTACCGGAAGCGCCTGACGATCCAGTTTACCATTGGATGTCAGCGGGAACGTTTCCAGCATGACAAAAGCACTGGGTAGCATATAGTCAGCAAGGTGTTGTGAGAGTTGCTGACGCAATTCAGCGGGTACTAACGATAGGCCATTGTATGGCTGCAAATAAGCGACCAACTGTTTTTGCTTTGATTCGTCCTCACGGGCAATCACGACAGCTTCACGTACACCGTCACACTGTATCAGTTGCGCTTCAATTTCCCCCAGTTCAATGCGGAACCCACGGATTTTGACCTGAAAATCATTGCGACCGAGGTATTCGATATTACCATCAGCCAGCCAGCGTCCCAGATCCCCTGTTTTATACATGCGCGCATCAGGCTCTGAGGAGAAAGGGCACTCAAGAAAACGCTCAGTAGTTAGCTCAGGCAGATTCAAATAACCGCGGGCAACACCGGCTCCGGCAATATAAATTTCTCCGGCAACGCCAACAGGAACAGGCAGTCCTTTGGGATCAAGAATATAGATTTGGGTATTGGCAATCGGGCGGCCAATAGGAATAGAGCGAGTGATATCAATAGGGGATGTTATTACATAGGTAGCCGCAAACGTGGTGGTTTCCGTCGGGCCATAGCCGTTAATCAGATAGGCAGGCTGAGATTCAGATGAGAATACCTGCCGGATCTTACCGGGATCGAGAACATCACCACCGACAAGCAGATAGCGTAACTGCCCGAACATCGGCATAAGAATATCAAGGTAGGCATTGAACAAACCGGCAGTCAGCCAAAGTGCGGTCACTTTCCCTTCAATGAGTGAATGACTGAAACGCACCGGGTCAAGCAGTACAGCCTGAGAAATGATATGTAAACATCCGCCATTCAGCAGGGCTGACCAGATTTCCCATGTTGAGGCATCAAACGCAATATTGGCACAATGAGCAACACGGTCATCAGGGCCGATATCCGCAAAACTGTTATTGATAGTAAGGTGGAGCACACTACGATGCTCAACCATGACTCCTTTGGGTTGTCCGGTTGAGCCGGAGGTGTAAATCACATAGGCCAGATTTTTTGATGTCAGATGAACAGTGGGATTATCGACCTGTTGTGTTGGCAGGACAGTTTCCTGTTCATCCAATAATACGGTCGGAATGTGGTTTTCCGACAATTTATCCGCATGAGCGGTATGAGTCAGTATGGCTACGGGAGCAGCATCCCTAAGCATATACTGCAATCTTTCCGTCGGATAAGCCGGATCAAGGGGTAAATATGCGCCTCCGGCCTTAAGAATGGCGAGCAAGCCAATAATCAGCAGAGGGCTGCGCTCGACACAAATCGCGACCCGATCATCGGGGCGTACACCTTGTGCAATCAGATGATGCGCCAGATAGTTAGCACGTTGATTAAGTTCGTCATAGCTAAAGGAATTGCCTTCAAACACTATAGCGATGGTGTCGGGGCGATGTGCGGCCTGCTCCTCAAATAATTGATGGATTAAACCCGACTGGGCACTTTCTGTAGTCTGAGCTGCGTTGAAATCTACCAGTAATTGTTGCCGCTCTGTGGCAGGCAGGATGGATAACGTCTGAATAAGCTGCTGCGGATTGCGAGCCAGTGAGTCAGTTAAACTACGAAGGGCTGTTTCCAGATAAGTGGTAATGCGAGCCGGATCAATGCCTGCTCCTGTCAGCGCTGTCAGACGGAAGCCTGCTCCCGTATCATCCACGGATAGGGTGATTGGGTAATTTGTCCGCTCCTCCGCCGCGAGAATACGCATACCTAACTGAGGCATCTCAAAAATATCAGCTTCATTGAGCCGGGTATGGCGATAATTGAGTAGAGTACTAAACAGTGGCATTGGCTGCGCCACGCCGCTGCATTGCTGAGCCAGTGCCAGCGGTGCCTGTTCGTGCTCCAGTAAGATGGTCAGATTGCGATAGGTAGCCTGTACGGTATCCAGTACACTCTGGCCTGTCAGGGAAACCCGTACCGGCAGGGTATTGATAAACATACCCAGTGTTCGGGCTGTTCCTTTGCCACTCTGCAATCGGCCTAATAGCACTGAGCCGAATACAACATCATTACAGCCACTGGTTTGTGCCAGTACTTGTGCCCATGCGACATGAAACAGTACTCCGGGGCTGACGCCCAGACGACGAGCCTGATGGCGGATATTCTCCGCCAGAACCGGATCGAAAGAGAGGCGCGCTTCAGCAACAGGTTCATCATCCGATAGGGAAAGTACGCCAAAAGGTGCGGTGGGCGTGTCGATATCAGCAAGTTGTTCACGGAAATAGGCCTCGTGTACCGCTGGTGGCACGCTTAACGTCTGGGCGATAAAGTTACGATAAGGCAGGGCGGCAGGTAATGTTTCAGGTTGTCCTTGTTGTTTCTGGATAAGCTGTATCAGGGCAATTTCGTCGAAAATCAGCTCCAGTGTCATATGATCAGCGGTCATATGATGAAAATGCAGTGCCAGCAGCCAGTTATCCTGAACCGGATCATAAGCGATATCTACCAAAAATAGTGGTGCATGGTTTAGCTTAAGACGGTGTTCACGCGGATTATTGAGCGCTCTGAGCTGAGCGGGAATATCATCTGTTGTGGACGGAATGAACTCATTGATCGTCAACCGTGCCTGACGCCAGACCACCTGAACCGGTTTGACCAGCCCCTGCCAGCAGGCGGCTGTACGCAGGATATCGTGGCGGTCGATAACATACTGAAAACCGGACAGGAAATCATCAAGGTATGCTCGGTTACTGAAAGTGAGCATACAATGGAGCAAATAAATATCACCCTGTTCCTGTAATAGGTGGTGAAACAGGACGCCTTCCTGTAACGGTGCCAGTGGATAGATATCCTGTATATTGCTGGCTCCGCCGGGAGTGACTTCGACAATCGCATCAATTTCGGCTTGTGAAAGTGAAACCAGTGGCAGCATATCCGGTGTAATGGCTGTGCAATCAGCCGGAATAAGGTTAGGCGGAACAACAAACGTATCGGCATCACCCTCAATCGCCTGAGCCATGACCATCAGGACAGGCGCTGAGAACACACTGCGAACATCCAGTTTCCAGCCAAATTTGTACAGTCGTTCAATCAGACTGACAATCATCAGCGAATGACCGCCCAGTTCAAAGAAATGGTCATGGCGGCTGACCTGTTCTAACCCTAGCAGCTCCTGCCAGATGTGTGCCAGTGCGGTTTCTTTCTCCCCTATGGGAGCCTGATAACTGCGGGTTATCACTGTCGAAACATCAGGCTCAGGCAGTGCCTGACGATCAAGTTTTCCATTAGGGGTTAACGGGAAGGTTTCCAACATAACAAAAGCACTGGGCAGCATATATTCAGCAAGGTGTTGAGCGAGTTGCTGGCGCAGTTCTGAAGGGGAGAGTTCAACACCCTTCTGTGGACATAAATAGGCGATCAGCCGTTTTTGTTCACCTGTTTTTTCCTCAATAGACTGTTTATTAAAAGTATCTTCACGGGCGATAACCACGGCTTCACTCACGCCGTGACATTGCATCAGCTGTGCTTCAATTTCCCCCAGTTCAATGCGGAAGCCGCGAATTTTGACCTGAAAATCATTACGTCCGAGGTATTCGATATTACCATCAGGCAACCAACGCCCGAGGTCACCGGTTTTGTACATGCGGGCATCGGGTTCTGAGGAGAAAGGATCGGCGGGGAAACGTTCCATTGTCAGTTCTGGACGATTCAGATATCCCCGCGCTACACCCGCTCCGGCAATGTGGATTTCACCAACAGTTCCTATGGGGACAAGCTGAGCTGATGGATCAAGAATGTAAATCCGGGTATTGGCGATCGGACGTCCGATATGGTTGTGAAAACCCGTTGCCCGATCCATACGTGTCCATGTTGAATAAACGGTCGTTTCAGAAGGGCCATATAGATTGCATATGTGCGGGATAGGGGTGTATGCAAATAACTGGTTAACCACATGCGATTTCACGGCTTCACCGCCTAAATTGACGGTTCGTATACCCATTGGCATAGCATTCGCTTCAATCAGTTGCGGGATAGCCGAGGGCACGGTATTGATCAGGCTGAGGTTCTGTTTTGTAGCGATAGAGCTTGTATTGATCAGCGACAACACATCAGGGACAAGATGCACTGTACCGCCAGAAAGCAGAGGTGTGAAACATTCGTATACAGATAGATCAAAATTCAGTGACGTGGAAAAAAGGGTGTGTGCCAGCTCTTGTTGGCTAAATGTTTTCCGCGCCCAGTTCAGGAAGTTGACGGTATTGCGGTGTTCGATTGCCACACCTTTCGGCAGCCCGGTTGAACCGGAGGTGTAGATGACATAGGCCAGATGGCGTGAAGTCACTCCCCGTGACTGTGCGTCAAGGTTGTGTTCGGGCAGTTCTGCCAGAGAGGAGGAGCTGATATCAAGTATATTGTCGAGCAGAACAATTGGTACAGAGCTGTGTAGCGTGCCAGCCAGTGTTGTCTGAGTCAGAATGGCCGTCGGAGCTGAGTCTTCCAGCATATAGGCCAGCCGTTCGGCAGGGTAAGCCGGATCGAAAGGGACATAAGCTGCGCCCGCTTTCAGAATAGCCAGTAAGCCCACAATCATTTCGGGGCTGCGTTCGACGCAAATGGCAATTCGATCATCCGGTTTTATTCCCAGCTTAACCAGATAATGAGCCAGTTGGTTGGCATGACGGTTAAGCGCGCCATAGCTCAGGGTTTGTTGTTCGAAAACGACAGCGATAGCCGCCGGAGTCTGTGTCACCTGTTGTTCAAACAGTTCATGGATTAGGGCGGATTGTGGACTGTTTATTTCTGGAAAAGAGTCTTGTGTGGCGTTGAAATCCACCAGCAACTGCTGCCGTTCTGCTGCGGACAGCATGGGTAAGTGCGTAACGGCTTGTGTTTCATCTTCTGCCATTGCTGTCAGAACATTGATGAGATAACCCACCATGCGTTCAGCGGTTGTGGCATCAAACAGATCAGCGGCATATTCCAGTCCGCCAGTCAGACCTGTATCACTTTCGGTCAGTAACAGCATTAAATCGAAGTGGGCACTATGACCCGTCTGCTCAAGCCGGGTGATTTGCAACTCGTGCGATGTCTGATCCTGAACCGGCGTATTATCCAGCGCCAGCATAACCTGAAAGATAGGGCTATAGCTGAGACTACGTTCAGGCTGTAAGGCTTCAACGACTTGTTCAAAAGGCAGATCCTGATGAGCGTAAGCAGCCAGTGCCTGCTCCCGCACTTGAGCCAGCAGGTCAGCGACAGAGAAATGATTATTGAGTTTGATCCGCAGGGCCAGTGTATTAACAAAAAATCCCATCAATCCTTCAAGCTCAGAGAGTGATCGATTGGCGATGGGGGTACCGATGACGACATCATCCTGACCACTCAGCCGCGACAACACGATACTCCAGCCAGCCAGAAGCGTCATAAAAAGGGTGGTATCGTGGCGTTTTCCGAGAGCCTGAAGTGATGCCAGCACCGTGTTATCAAGCTGGAAAGGCACCTGACTGCCGATGTAGGACTGGATTGCCGGACGTGGCCGATCTGTCGGGAGTGACAATAGTACTGGTGCATTCTCAAGTTGTATACGCCAGAAATTTTGTTGGGCCGTGAAGATGTTTTCCTGTAACCATTCACGTTGCCAGACGGCATAGTCGGCGTATTGAATGGATAAGGGTGGCAAAGAAATATCATGGCCGTTAAGTAATGCATGATAGATAATATCCAATTCACGCATGAATACACCGATAGACCAGCCATCAGTAATTATATGATGCAAAGTGATCAGTAACAGATGCTCTTCATCGGTCAGTTGCAGCAGATGACCACGAACAAGTGGCCCGTGGATAAAATCAAAGGTCGTCTGAGCTTCAAGGGTTGTAATCTCTTCAATTCGCTCAGTACGTAGCGCCGGATCTAAGCTGCGTAACTCATGGTAGGACAAGGTAAAGCCGGTATCAGCATGATCGATATGCTGATAAGGCTGGCCTTCAACCAGTATAAATCGAGTGCGCAGGCTTTCATGGCGGGCAACCAAATAATTGAGTGTGCTGGTCAGGGTATGATGGTTAAGCCGACCTGTCAGACGCAGTGCTACCGGAATATGGTAGGCCCGGCTGGCAGCCGAATCGAGCTGGTTCAGGAACCATAAGCGCTGCTGAGCAAAGGACAGCGGTAGTGGCTGACTGCGATCAGTCGAGGGGATAACGGCCTGCGTGGATACTGCTGCTTCAGTAATAATCTGAGCTAACTCCATCAGGACAGGTCGGGTAAAAATCTGTTGCAGAGGGAGTTCTCGTCCCATGATCCGGCGTATACGGGCCGCCAGCTGGACAGCCAGAAGAGAGTCACCACCCAATTCAAAGAAATGGTCACGGCGACCAACCTGTTCTAATCCTAATAAACTTTGCCAGATTTGCGCTAAAGCCGTTTCTATTCTTCCTTGTGGTGCTTCATACTCATGCGTGACTACCGCAGATTGCTCAGGTAACGGCAAGGCACGGCGATCCAGTTTACCATTCGGGGTAAGAGGAAAAGCGGTAAGCACTACAAACGCACTGGGCAGCATATATTCTGTCAGATGTTCTGCCAGCTGGCGGCGCAGAACAGCCGGAACCAGTTCAACACCATTCTGCGGCAGTAAATAGGCGATTAGACGTTTATTTTCTGGTTCGTCTTCACGAAGGAGAACGACGGCTTCACGAACACCGTGGCACTGCTTAAGTCTGGCTTCAATTTCCCCCAGCTCAATGCGGAAGCCCCGTATCTTGTACTGAAAATCATTGCGGCCAAGATATTCAATATTACCATCCGGCAACCAGCGCCCTACATCCCCGGTTTTATACATGCGCTCAGCCGGATTACCGGAGAACGGGTCGGGCAGGAAACGTTCGGTAGTCAGCTCAGGGCGGTTCAGATAGCCACGGGCAACGCCTGCTCCTGCAATATAGAGTTCGCCTGCAATGCCCAGTGGCACAGGCTGACCATAGGCATCAAGGATATAGATGCGTAAATCATCCAGAGGCTGCCCAATCAGGCTGCCATGCCGTGCATGGATGTCCGCTTCTGTCAGTTCACGATAGGTCGCATGTACGGTAATTTCCGTGATGCCATACATATTCACCAGACGCGTCTGCTCGGTGGGATTGCGGTCAACCCACGGGGCAAGGGTGTGCAACTCTAACGCTTCACCACCAAAAATAATGCAACGCAGGGTGTGTTGCTCATGCGGCATCATATCCTGAGCCGCAATCAACTGGCGGAAGGCACTTGGAGTCTGGTTCAGAATAGTGACCTGCTCCCGGCAAAGCAGCTCATAGAACATCTGAGGCGAGCGGGCACATTCAAGTGGAACAATAATGAGTTTGCCGCCGTAAGCCAGCGCTCCCCACAATTCCCATACTGAGAAGTCGAAAGCAAAGGAGTGAAACAGCGTCCAGACATCGTTGTTATCAAACCGGAACCGCGCCTGTGTCGCCGCCAGCAGGCGAGTGATATTGGTATGTTCAACCATCACTCCTTTGGGAAGACCGGTTGAACCAGAGGTGTAGATAATATAGGCCAGATGGTGCGGCATCAGCCCTAATGCCTGTGCATCCGGGTTTTCAGCCGGTTGTTCTGCCAGAAATGAAGCGTCGGTGTCGAGTATATTATCGAGCAGAATTGTTGGTACGGAGCTGGTCAGTTTGTCAGCCAGTGTTGTTCGGGTCAGTATTATCACTGGCTCTGAATCTTCCAACATATAGGCCAGCCGTTCGGTAGGGTAAGCCGGATCGAGTGGCACATAGGCTCCGCCTGCTTTCAGAATAGCCAGTAAACCCACAACCATCTCCAGACTGCGCTCAATACAAATAGCGACTCGTTTATCTGGTCTTACACCCCGTGCAATCAGATAATGAGCCAGACGATTGGCCCGGCGATTGAGTTCGTCATAACTCAATTTTTTCCCGTTAAACTCGACGGCAATGGTATCGGGAGACAGCGCTGTCTGGGTCTCAAAAAGCTGATGAATTAAGACATGTTGCGTGAAGTTCTGCTGAGTGGCGTTAAAATCCACCAATATCTTTTGCTGTTCAGTCGGCGACAGCACCGGCAAGTATCGGGTCAAGGTTTCCGGAGCAGAGAGCGCGGCTTCTATCAGGGTGACTAAACGGGATTGAAGTGCTGTAACCTCAGTCTGACTCAGGAAATCGGGAGAGTAATTAAACTCCAGTGTCACCGGTTTTCGGATATCTTCACTGTTCGTTGTAAAGGCATAATGATGGATTGCAATAATCAGAGGAAACGGGTTACCGCGCTGCATTTTGACACATGTGAGTGAAGCCTCCGGCAGACTGGCATTCATTTCGATCTTCTCATATGACAGTATGATATCGAACAACTGATTCTGGCCTGTTTTCTGACGGGTCTGTAAGTGTCGGTTTAATTCTGCAATAGGTAAGCGTTGGCGCTTATAACAACGTCGCAACTCGGTTGCTACTTTTCTCATAACATCAAGAAAAGAATCATGTGGGTCTACGGTGATACCAACGGGGATCACTGAGGTAAACATCCCGACCATACGTTTTTGTTTGATGTTTTTACGGTTATGTACGGGGATGCCAAAAACAATTTCCTCTGTGCTGTCAGTGCGTGAAAAATGCGTTGTACGGAAAAAATAACAGGCCAGAACGGCATACATAAAATGCAGCACGGATAATCCGTTTGCCGCAACCAGCTCTTCGATACGCTGAAAAAGCGTCCGGTCAAATTGATAAATTAAAGGCTCAGGGGTCTGGTGTTTTGTGGTTTTGTCTGAACTTGATGGTTTGAGTAATGCAGGGGGAAAATTTTCATAGCGTTCCAACCAGAATTGCAGATCCTGTATATAGCGTTTTGAATTCAGATAGGCGATGTCTTCATCCACAAAGTCGATATAAGAGGGGGCGCTTTCAGTGATTGCTTCACCTCTGGCCAATTGACTGTAAGTGTTGGCTATTTCCTCAGTAATCAGCCCCAAAGTGGTTCCATCCCCGATAAGATGGTGGCAGAAGAACTGCCAGTTCCAGCGTTTGTTACCCAGCCGGAACAGCTCAAAACGGAATAATTCATTATTTAAATCGAACGGGCGTAAAAAGGTTGTGCGGAAATGTTGTTCAGCCAGCTCTTCTGGGTTGGCATACCCGGAAAAATCATCCACTGTTATGGAAACAGGTAAAGTATTATCAATTTTTTGCAGGGGTAATTCTTGTGTATCAATCAATCGTAAACGGAGTGCATCATGACGCTCAACAACATTTTTAAAAGCCTGAATTAACAGCGCTTCATTTAATTCTCCCTCAATGAGAATCACTGAACCGATATTGTAACAGGTATTATCAGGACGAAGGATTTGATCAAGCCAGACAACTTGTTGTGGAGAACTGAGTGAGAATGTGCAAGAGGAAGATTCAGAAGTATTCTCATATGAAGGCTGGGCTTCGTTATTGATACGATTGCACGACATAGGCATCACTTAACTCCTGCTTGTTAGGCTTATTGATTAGCCTAATGATTGAATATGATTTATTTAACCCAAAATAATGAATAAAAATTAATGTGTTATAGTTAAACTTCTTTCAATTCTCTCTGAGCGAGGGCAATTAAACTGGGGCTGTAGAATGGGGATGGGATGGAGGATTTGAGCCAAACCAGATAATCTGCTGTAGAGAGTTGATCGAAAATTTGCAGTCAGAAGATAGGAATACGTAATTTACCTCATATGCAGGCTGATTTTCGTTATTGAGACGAGAGCGCGACATAAACATTACTTAACTCCTGCTTGTTAGACTAATAATGAGTCAAATATTAAATACTTTTTATTCGATACAGTTTCTCGGGAAGGAAATTGAACAGATAACCTTTATAAGGTAGATACTTTATTTTTTTAATCCCCTTTCTAAAAGGGGTAAGGCTTATCTATTTTTTGATAGGCAGTATTAAAATTACTGATGAACTATTCGTAAATACAGGCGTTATTAAATTTGATGATGGGCCATTTATATTGATTATCCCATTATGAAATTATAAAAATTGTTATTTTGATGGTTATAAATATTGATTTTCTGTTTTATTGTTAATGCTATCGTGGATGATGCTAGATTATTTCTAATTGAATTATTTAAATGAATCATTGAGATAATTAATGTATATTCCGTGTTTTTTATTAAGTGAATATGGCGTGGGAATAGTTGATTAATGGTGAATGGGTAAAATAAAAATAATGTAACATTATTAAGTTACGGCACTTTTTATGTCAGTTGTATCGAGTGCTAAAGAAAGAGAATGTAATATAGAGGTTGTAGAGTGAAAAGAACCTATTTGTCTTTAGCTATATCTGCGTTTGTTTTCGGTATTTCAGGCATGTCTGTTGCTGATCCTATTTCTGGTATTTTTGGTGATAAATTTTTTGATTATTCCCGTGATGATGGTGGGATACCTCATTTTAAAAATATCCCTTCAGATACGGTATTTGATAATAAATCAATGCTATATCTGCATGATTCAGAAGAAATAAAAAATGTAACATTGAATCAGGACTCAACATTGAAAATAGATGGAGGTGGGACTGCTATTAACACGATTGTTAATCAGGATTCGGTGATATTTCTTATTAAATCTAAATTAAACACGCCGGGGGCCCCAACCGTTCAGGATACCATTATTAATCCTGGAGGATATCTTAATATGGAAGCACACGCTGTATCAAAAGGGGGGCTCTATGTAGCCAAAGATGCAGTATTAACGATTGACAATGTTGATGGGAATTTTGTCAACGTGAAGTTCAATACACCCGTACCAGCAGCTAATGTTTCAATTGAAAATTTGAAATTAGCGGGACTCGTAGATATTACTCCAACATGGAATGAAGATGATGGAGAAGATGGTGATGCCCCATTCCCTGATAAGCCTGGGCCATATTTAGTGACGCAGATCCATAATCTTGAAATGCTGCCAGGTAGTAAAATAACGATGTATGGGTATGAGTCAGGGGCACAATATAATAAATTGGAGATAAATAGCTTATCAGGCACAGGTAATTTTGAATTATCTACCAGTCTTGCTGATAATATTGGTGATCTGATTTATGTAACAGGCCATGCGTCTGGTAATTTTGGCATCTTAGTCCAAGATAGAGGGCGGGAAATTGTTCACACAGAAAATATCCGTCTTGTATATATCAATGCAGGTGATGCTCAGTTTGATTTACTGAACAAAGATGGCATTGTAGATATTGGTATTCATAAATATCGTTATCGGTTAGAGAGTAAAAAAGATGGCGAACATACGGAATGGTATCTGGTAAATGAGAAAAAAGAGCTGCCTCAGAAACCAAAAAAAGATCCGACAGAAATGACTAATCCGACTAAGACTGATAATAAGAGTACACTTGTTCCAATTGGTTTTAGTTCCAGTGCCCGAAATATAATGAGCATGTCTGCTTCTTCACAACATATTCTGAACACTGAGTTAAATACTTTACACCAGCGGCAGGGCAATTTGCGTAGCAGTGATGGTGAAATGGAGGTTTGGGTACGCCATCTTAGCGATAATAGCCGCCTGAATACTCATCACTATGCCGCATTTAAAAATACCATGAATGGGCTGCAAATCGGGGTAGGTAAACAATTTGAGCTGGAAAGAGGTAAATTATTAACAGGTGCCTTCACGTCATACAGCAAATCTAATGTTAAATTCAATATCGGTGGTAATGGCGATGTTGAGAGTTACAGTAGTGGTCTGTATGCGACCTATCTGGATCAATCAGGTTTGTATTTTGATACAGTGCTGAAAGGTAATCGTCTGAAAAACCAAATTAGAACCAGAATGAATAGCGGTGATATCGGACGGGCTGATTATAATCAGAGTGCTTTCACTGCTTCATTGGAAACGGGCTATACCTTGCCAATATCTCAACGTGTTACTTTTGATCCCTATGTAAGAGTCAGTTATTCTCACATCAGCAGTGCTGATTATACACTCAGTAATGGTATGCAGACTGACATTCACGGAACAAATAGCTTACAAAGTGAAGCCGGTGCACGTTTTGGTACTCATCTGACATTAGGTAGTATGGAGATTATGCCATATGCTAAGTTGGCTGTTTCCCATGAATTTAGTGGCAGCAATAAAGTCAATATTAACAAAGTGACTTTTGATAATAATTACTCCGGTAATACCGGTAAATATGGTTTGGGTATAAATACTAATGTGAATAAAAATATCTCTGTTTACGCTGAGGCAAATTACCTTCATGGCAATAAAATCGAAACTCCGATACATACAACAGCAGGATTTAAGGTATTGTTCTAAGCATTAAATAGTTTTTGTCAGGAAAGTAGTTCAAGCTTAGTGCATTCTTTTGTCAGTTATGCTTGAACTACCTATTGTAACTTACGGGATTATCGCAAATGAACGTACCGGGAACCCTGTTGCCTTTTCTGGTTTAGCGACAATATTGAAAATAATCGCGCCACGAGTAGGAACCTTGTCTAAATTTTTCATGATTTCTATTTGATACGTATCCTGTGCTAAAACGTAATGCTCGCCGAGGAACCCATTATTATTTCTGGCATCTTTCGAGGAGTCAGTATCAAATGTTTCGTGCCCGATGGCTTTTATTTTCCTTTCCTCAAACAGAAACTTGAGTGCATCTAATCCCCAGCCGGGTGTCTGATTATTTCCGTTAATATCTTTATTTTCCATTTTTTCCTGAGAAGGCCAGCGTTTACTCCAGTCTGTTCTTAATGCAACAAAAGTATCAGCTTCAATAATGCCATGCTCGGCTTCAAAACAAAGAATATCTTCTTTGGACAACGAAAAATCGGGTTCTTTTTCTGCCCGTTCTGATTTGTCAATAACTATTAATGGTAATACTAGTTCTTTTAATTCAATCCCATTCAGGAAACGACCATCAGGAATAAAATGGCAGGGAGCATCAATATGCGTGCCATATTGCCCGACAAAAGTAAATTGTTGGGTGAAAAAGCCATCCTGATAACTAAATAATGTTTTAATTTGAGCAGGGGGAAACATAGAAAAATGAGGAGAATGTTGATCAAAGCTGTGAGTCAGATCGATCCATTTTTTAGATTTTAATAAAGTGAGTGCCTGTAAAATATTATTCGTCATAAAAACCTCATCTTTTTTAATTTTTTGAGGATGACAGGTGATATATTCAATCGTCGGTGACTGGGGCAGCCACCGAGATTCGTTTGTTAGTGGATATTAATAACTTTTTGGGGTGATATCAACATAGGTGGGATCGGAAAAAGAACATTCCTCTTCAGAAATAATCGATGAAGCAATAATAATCACCGGTGATTTATTCTTGTCAATATAAGGAATGGTAACTTCTATTGTCTGGGAATAAAGTTCGCCCCAGGCTGAATAAGTTATCGGTAACTTATTTTTTTCCAGAAGGTGTCTGTTAATTAATATTGAATTTGCCTGATGCTTATCCAGTTGGTTATTTTTCCTGACTGCGGCGTTTATAACCTGATAAGCTGCCCACGATTCTGTCGTAGCGCAGTAATCTAAATTTTCATTTGTCGAAGCGATGCCTATCGCTGGGATAAATAACATAGTAAAAGTGAGAAATTTTTTCATATCATTCCATTGAATATATTATTTTAAATAATAATAAAATTTGATTGTTCTTCCGTATTCTTCTTGCAAGAAACAGCCGTTATTATCATCTTTGAGTTAATTTTTTGTGTTGAAAATGTTTGTGTTTTTATATTGATTGTTTGCAAATTATGCATAAAATATAATGCCGAATCAGGATCCCCGAAAAAGGGATGGTGACTAAATGACACCACCTGAAATAAGATCAATAAACGATACCACTCATTATTATTATATTAATAAAATATTATGGTGCCGCTGTTATTTTTATGTTTTCTCTGTCGTAGGCGTTAACTCCATTTCATAATCACTGACAGGGAATTGCCCATAAGTATCATGCAATAATTGTTTGCAGCTTTCCTGTTTAATCAGGTCGCTGAGTTCATCTAAGCGTTTTTGTAATAACCGCTTAGTTTCATTTTCATTATCCAAGACAGTCTGCAAAATTTTGGTTAATTTCTGCTGCAATGAAATAGGCGCATCTGAATCTTCTGATATTAAGGTAACCACTTCTACTGCTTTCAGATAGGTGATTTCCATATCGACAAGTACATCCCATTTTTCATTTTTAGCTAAATCAAGCATCTGCTCACTTAAACTAAGGATCTGCTGGTAAGCTGACAAAAGATCCAGATCATTTTTCATCAAACAATATCCTGACTGGCGTTGTAATGAGGACCTATCTGCCGCCAAGAATCTGAAATCTCGGTAAGTAAATCAATCACTTCGGTAATAGCCTTCTCATCGTTGCGTAAATTAGCATGGAGTAAACGACGACTCATATAATCATATAAAGCAGAAAGATTCTGAGCAATCTCTCCGCCTTTTTCGAAATCAAGTCCTTCTTTCAGACCATTATCAATGATATTTATCGCCTTTGAAATAGCTAAACCTTTTTCCGGGATATTTCCCTGTTGCATCAGAATAATTGCACGACGTAGGGCGCTGAGCGCCCCATTGAACAATATCTGAATCAACTGATAGGGAGAAGCATTCATAATTTCGCTCTCAAGATCTACCTGAGCGTATAACTGGCTTGCCGAACGTTGATACATATTATCCTTTAATTATCTTAAAAGCTGGAATAGGGATGAACTTGTGTTATTCAGGGAATTCATCAGTTTATCCAATTCTGTGAATTGACGTTTATAACGCTCCATTGTGGCATCAATAGTGTCATTTGTCCGCTCCACTTGTTTCTCAAGGGTTTTAAGACTTTTATTAATGCCTTCGGTTGCGGTTGCGATAGTCCCTTCATGGCTATCCAACGTTTTCTTTAATAGGTTGTAAGTCTGGGTTGCAAAGCCGGTTTTTTCACCATCGCCCATAAAGAAAGCCTTAACGTTGGCCGGTTTCTCTTTCAGGTTCTTTTCCAGTTTATCTTTATTGATTTCCAGTGTGCCATCCAATTTCTGTTTAATACCCAATTTATTTAAGGTAGCGATATCAGCAACATTCTGGGCGGCAAATAATTGGTGTCTTAATTGGTTCTGGATATTTTTCAGTGTTCCGTCACCCAGCAAAGCACCATTATCTTTTGACGCCGCTTCACCTTTTCCGACCGCTTTGAATTTGGTCAGCGAATCAAAAGTAGACTGTAAGTCATTATAAGCATCAACCCACTTTTTAATTGCTTCCTGCATTGGTTCAATATCACGGGAAACAACCAGTGTTTCGGATTTGAACTGTTCTACTTCTTTCAGTTCGCCATCGTCCCCTTTAACTTTTACAGTTTCTTTTTCTGAAACTTTTTTCAGATTCAGGGTAATACCTTCCGGCGCATCTTTTATTTCGTTAGTCTGGCGCTCAATTTTGACACCATTAACGTGTAATATTGCATTTTTTGCGGGAACTTTTTCTTGCATTACACCTGTGCGATTTTTATCGCTTGGTGGGTATTCCAGCAATTCGTTCAGTTTATTATCACCTTCGACCTTGATTTTCATCATCGATTTTGTACCCGCTTTTTTAGCGGTCAGAATCAGATAATTATTTTTATCGTCGGCTTTAATAATGCTGGCGTTAACATTACCTTCCTGCTTATTAATTGCATCACGGATCTCAACCAGAGAAGTTTGCTCATCGGTCAGAGCAATCTTCATGAGTTCTGTTTTACCGTCTTTACCTTCCTGCTCAATAACGATAGTACGACTTGTTGCCGAAGTTTCTCCCAACTGTTCTTTTACACTGGGAACAGATGCGGTTTGCAAAGATTGCGCTACGGCAAGCTGCTCAACTTCAATCTTATAGTTACCCGGGCTGGCTTTGGAATCCGTGCTTGGAGTAAATAATTTATGGTCTTCGCTTGTTTTAGTTGTATTAAGCTTATCGAATTTTTTTAGTTCTTCCGAAGCGGTCTGAAGTTTTTCCAGACTGCCTTTTAATGTGCCAAAACCGGTCAGCTTTGCTTTATAGCTTGTTTGTTGCTGTGCTAATGGTTCTAAACGTTTTCTTTCTGCTGCCTGAAGTTTATCCAGCAAAGAACCCAAATCCATCCCGGACCCGGCCCCTAATGAGGAAATGCTAGCCATATTGACTCCTTTATTTGTAAAGCATCACTGGAGTTGTTATCGGATTAATTTGCGAAAAGTTTACTGAGAAAACGATTTTTTTGATGGATGGAATAGTTGATGAGAACAGGCGCTGTTTGGGTTATCGGTATATTCTTCGTCTTTCAGGCTGTTTATTTATTGGCTGCGCTCACTCCAGTCACCGATTTTATAAATATAGAGTTACCTATGCTCCTGGAGATTAATGAAAGACTCCTGCTTTTCTTCACCGTAGGCCAGCCTTTGGCCTGGCGAATTCGTTTCTTTGCAGCCACGATGTAACTTGAAATCCATAGGAGATACAAGGAGTAAGAAAAAAATGAAAAACTTTTTTCAAGAAATATTAAAGGTTCTTTTTAAGTAGCCGATAAAACTGTTGGCGGTGATGAACACCGTGAGCAAACAGGCTCAGACTAATTATATCGACTTGATTTTAAAAAGGAACTCTACTATGGCATCAGTAATCAATACTAACTATTCATCTCTGCTGGCTCAAAACAACCTGACCAAATCTCAGGGTACTTTAGGTTCTGCTATTGAGCGTCTGTCCTCTGGTTTACGTATTAACAGCGCGAAGGATGATGCTGCTGGTCAAGCGATTGCTAACCGTTTCACTGCTAACGTTAAAGGCCTGACTCAGGCTTCCCGTAACGCAAACGACGGTATCTCTATTGCTCAGACTACAGAAGGTGCTCTGAACGAAATCAATAATAACCTGCAACGTATCCGCGAGCTGACTGTTCAAGCTAAAAATGGTAGCAACTCTTCAAGCGATACTAAATCAATCCAGGAAGAAGTTAAACAACGTTTAGATGAAATTGATCGTATCTCTGAACAAACCCAATTTAATGGTGTGAAAGTATTAAGCAAAGATAGCAAAATGTCTGTTCAGGTTGGTGCTCATGATGGTGAAACTATCGACATTGATCTGAAAAAAATCGATAGTAAAGTTTTGCAATTGAACGATCTGAAACTTCATGATCCTGCTTTCGGTGAGCAAATCACTACTGTTAAAGTTGATGATGCTACTTCTACTACTACTCCTAAGGCAAAAAAAGAGCAGGCTCTTGATACTAAGGCTGTCGCAGGTGCTACCGATGTTAAAGTATTCCAGAAAATGGGTGCAGATGGCAAAGCAGAAGATGGCAAGGTTATGCTTACCTACACGAAAGATGGTAAAAACTATACTGCTGAATCAACTATGACTGCAGCTGGTGTAGTTGCAAAACCTGCGGATGCTGCGGAAAAAGAAAGTGCTCCTTTGAAAGCTTTAGATAAGGCTTTGTCAACAGTAGACAGCCTGCGTAGCTCTTTAGGTGCAGTCCAAAACCGTCTGGAATCCACTGTTAACAACCTGAACAACACTGTTAACAACCTGAGCGCTGCTCGTAGCCGTATCGAAGACGCTGACTACGCGGTTGAAGTTTCTAACATGAGCCGTGGCCAGATCCTGCAACAAGCTGGTACTTCTGTTCTGGCTCAGGCGAACCAGGTTCCACAGACCGTTCTGTCTCTGCTGCGTTAATTTTTATTACCCAGCTAAGGGTTTATGCGGGGCAACCTGTATAACCCCTACATATAAAAAAGGGATCGGCTTGCCGATCCTTATTTTTTAAGTGCTATTTAAAGGGAATACCCTAAGTATTTCGCGTTGTATCGCGGCGGCAAGGGAGTGAACCCCTGAGCATAGATAAACTATGCGACTGGGGTGAGTGAGCGCAGCCAACAAAGAGACAGCGTGAAAGACGACGGGTATTGTCAGGGACAGCCTGAAACTTGCGACACAAGGCGGACAACAAAAATTTCGCATAGGTGAAAAAGAAGCGCTTTTACTTCATTGTTCAAACGATTGTACCCGTTAGGGGATTGGATAATGGTATCCAGTCTCTTATCCAAAGGTGTCTGTTGTTGTGAGCGATTTGTATACCGCCGAAGGCGTGATGGACAAAAATAGCCTCTGGAAGCGCTATGTACCACTGGTTCGCCATGAAGCACTGAGGCTACAGGTGAGGTTGCCTGCGAGTGTCGAGCTTGATGACCTGCTTCAGGCCGGTGGCATAGGGTTGCTGAATGCAGTGGAGCGTTACGATTCCCTACAGGGAACGGCGTTTACCACTTATGCAGTGCAGCGCATCAGAGGTGCAATGTTGGATGAGTTGAGGAGCCGTGATTGGGCGCCACGCAGTGTGCGACGCAATGCACGGGAAGTCACGCAAACCATCCGTAAACTTGAGCAAGAGTTAGGCCGTCCAGCCAGTGAGCAGGAAGTTGCTAAAGAATTAAAGATTAATCTGATAGAATATCGGCAAATACTGTTAGAAACCAATAACAGTCAGCTATTTTCTTATGACGAATGGCACGAAATTTACGGCGAAAGCTGTGAGCCAGTGATTGAGGAAGAGCATGAGACAAATCCTCTCCAACAGTTATTGGAAGGTGATCTCCGTCAGCGGGTTATCGATGTTATTGAGTCGTTACCTGAAAGGGAAAAAATGGTTCTGACGCTGTACTATCAGGAAGAACTGAATCTTAAAGAGATTGGCGCGGTGCTTAATGTGGGGGAATCTCGCGTGAGTCAGCTCCACAGCCAGGCAATAAAAAGGCTGCGGGCGCGTTTGAATCCAGAGAAGTAACTTTTTGCTTATTTGTTTTTTGTTAAGACTACACACAGGGCTTTATCTCTTATGTCTGTTACAACACAAAAGAAACGGCCTCTTAGCCGTTATATTAAGGACTATAAACATAGTCAGACTCATTGTTTGCATTGTCATAAGACTCTTGACCGTATTTCCCTTGTTTTTAACGGTCAGGTTATCAATAAAGAAGCAATTTCCGAGATGACCGAATTGGTTGATGACAAAACATGGAATGAGTTACAGGGTAAATTTGTAGCGCTGTGCCGCTTCTGTAGTGAAATTTATTGCAATAGCCAGACTGATTATTTCGACATTATGTCATTTAAACAGTATCTGTTTGAACAAACCGAGATGAGCCACAGCACAGTGCGTGAATACGTGGTTCGTCTGCGCAGATTGGATGAGTTACTGACCTCAGACAATTATCCTGAAGAAGAGTTTACACCAGAAAAAATTCAGGAAAAATTGAGTGAGAAGCTGTCCGAATCTGCTTTCAGTAATTACAATATCGCGCTGCGTAAATACGAACAATATCTGAGCTGGCAACAGAACGGGCATTGATTAATTCGGCAAAAACATAGCGTCTGTTTGGCTGAACAATTTGGTCAGTTTTAGAGGGGAATGTACAAATAGTGCATTCCCCTTTATTTTTAATAAATCATGTTTTATATGTCTATTTAGTTATAAATATATAACTAAATAGAACTAAGCGGGATATTTTAATCGTTTGATTTAATCAAATGATTATAAATAAATTGGTTAATCTATTTTTTAATTCCGCTTTTTTAACCGATGGTCATTAAGCTGGCATTTCCTCCTGCCGCTGCGGTGTTAACACTCAATGAACGTTCATGCAGCAGGCGCTCCAGCAACAGATTAGTTTCGCCCCGGGCAAAACCCTGCACTGAAACAATCGGCCCTTTACGTTGTGCAACGGTTTCACATACCTGCCGTAACTGATCACAATCACCGTGATAAATAACCGCTTCCATAACCGTGTCTTCATTCTGCCAGTCATTCACTAAATAAATGGCGTGACGAACTTCTTTTGGTAACTGTTTCAGTAACTGCTGGTGAAGCTCATCCTTTTCCCAGACCGCCTGACAACCAACCGAAAGCACTGCGGCTAACTGAATCAGAGTATCCTGCTCATTATCTGCAAGACAGAGAACCTGACCGCGTGGCAACAGGGTATAGGTATTACGTTCTCCCGTTGGTCCCGGCAGTAAGCGCGTTGTCCCGCCCTGAGCCAGTAAAGCGTATTCCTGAATGAAGTGGCTCAGTTCCGAGTGGTTATTTGATGTAGTCCATTCAGCCAGTTTGTTGAAAGGAGAGTGCAGGGCAGTGCGAATGGTGGCATCCAGGGGATATTCCTCATCCTGACGAGCTAATGTCTGAGTTGCAGCATTGACAGGGCGCTGGGATAACAGGCGATAAAGATAGAGAGGCCCACCGGCTTTAGGCCCGGTGCCGGATAATCCTTCACCACCGAATGGCTGAACACCAACAACGGCACCGACCATATTACGGTTAACATATAAATTACCGACTTTTGCCTTACCCGTGACCTGAGAGATGGTTTCATCAATACGGGTGTGAACGCCTAATGTTAATCCGTAGCCGGAAGCGTTAATCTGGTCAAGCAGTTGATCCAACTCGTCCCGCTTGAAACGGACAACGTGCAGAACCGGGCCGAAAATTTCTTTTTTCAGCTCATCAAAACTTTCCAGCTCAATAAGGGTAGGTTTGACGAACATTCCCTGTGGCCATTCCTGACTGTCTGCCGTGTTTTCATGTGTCGCCTGATAAACGGTTCTGCCCTTAGTACGCATAGTCTGAATATGGCGCTCGATATTCGCTTTTGCTTCCGCATCGATCACCGGGCCGATATCGGTGAACAGGTGCTCAGGATTCCCCATCCGGCATTCTGCCATTGCGCCTTTCAACATGGTGAGTGTTCTGTCTGCAACATCATCCTGTATACACAGAATACGCAGGGCAGAGCAGCGCTGACCCGCACTGTCAAAAGCAGAGGCAACCACATCAGTGACAACCTGCTCAGTCAGGGCGGAGGAATCGACAATCATCGCATTCATTCCGCCTGTTTCTGCGATCAATGGCGTCGGGCGGCCCTGCGCATCAAGACGTCCGGCGATATTACGCTGTAACAGGCTGGCAACTTCGGTGGAGCCGGTGAACATCACGCCACGCACACGCTCATCGCCTACCAGCATAGAACCGACAGTTTCCCCTTGCCCCGGCAATAATTGTAGCACTTCGCGCGGAATGCCTGCCTGATGCAGCATTTTAACGGCGACCGCTGCAATCAGTGGGGTCTGTTCTGCTGGTTTTGCCAGAACGCTATTACCAGCCGCTAATGCAGCGGCAATCTGACCGGTGAAAATGGCCAGAGGGAAGTTCCACGGGCTGATACAGACCACAGGCCCAAGCGGGCGATGCGTATCGTTGGCGAAATCCTGACGCACCTGATCGGCGTAATAGTAAAGGAAATCCACCGCTTCACGAACTTCTGAAATGGCATTGTTGAACGTTTTACCTGCTTCACGAACCAGAATGCCGAGCAGGGATTGCAGGTTATCTTCCATCAGTTCTGCTGCACGTACCAAAATAGCTGCACGCTCTGACGGTGGCGTGGCAAACCAGATGGTTTCGGCATTGGTGGCGATGTCCAGTGCGTGGCTGACTTCCTGCTCTGTGGTTTCCCGCACATAGCCGACGATATCAGAAGAGTTGGCCGGGTTCTTGACCGGATTGGCAACCGGTAATTCCTCAGTATGAGTATAGTTACCACCCAATAACGGTTCGCTGTTCCATATTTCCATGGAAGAACTCAACAATGCGCTGGAAAGAGAAGCCAAACGGTGTTCACTGGAAAGGTCTAATCCTGATGAATTGACACGATTTTTACCATATAAGTCAATTGGTAATGGAATTTTCGGATGAGGCAGGCCGATTTGCCCTTCAGATTTAGCCAGTTCATGAACCACTTTTACCGGATCGGCAACCAATTCATCTATCGGTAGGTTGGTATCAGCGATACGGTTAACGAATGAGGTATTCGCCCCATTTTCCAACAGGCGTCGAACCAGATAGGCCAGTAAAGTTTCATGGGTTCCGACTGGTGCATAGATTCGACACGGACGATTCAGCTTGCCATCCGCAATTTTACCGACCACTTGTTCATAAAGCGGTTCTCCCATTCCGTGCAGACACTGGAATTCATACTGCCCCGGATAATAATTCTGCCCTGCGATATGGTAAATGGCAGACAGAGTATGGGCGTTATGAGTTGCAAACTGAGGGTAAATAAGATTAGGCACAGATAGCAACTTACGGGCGCAGGCAATGTAAGAAACATCGGTATACACTTTGCGGGTATAAACCGGATAGCCTTCCAGACCGTCAATCTGGGCACGCTTGATCTCACTATCCCAATAAGCCCCTTTTACCAGACGGATCATCAGTCTGTGGCGGCTGCGCTGGGCTAAATCGATAATGCTGTCAATAACGAAAGGACAGCGTTTCTGGTAGGCCTGAATAACAAAACCAATTCCGTTCCAGCCTTCCAGTTGTGGTTCAAAGCAGAGTTTTTCCAGCAAATCGAGGGAAATTTCCAGCCTATCCGCTTCTTCTGCATCAATATTGATACCGATATCATACTGGCGGGCCTGTAAAGTCAGGCTAAGCAGGCGAGGGTAGAGTTCGGTCATCACGCGTTCATACTGGGCGCGGCTATAGCGGGGATGCAGGGCGGAAAGTTTGATAGAAATACCCGGCCCTTCATAAATTCCCCGACCGTTCGATGCCTTACCAATCGCATGAATAGCCTGCTGGTAAGAGACCATATAAGCCTGTGCATCCTCTTCGGTCAGTGCCGCTTCACCAAGCATGTCATAGGAATAGCGGAAGCCTTTTTCCTCCAGCTTGCGGGCGTTGGCAAGGGCCTGAGCAATAGTTTCACCTGTGACGAATTGCTCTCCCATCAGACGCATTGCCATATCTACACCTTTGCGCACCAACGGTTCACCGCTCTTGCCGATGATTCGGGTTAGCGATTTGGATAACTTGGCTTCGTTATGAGTAGAGACTAATTTACCGGTAAACAGTAAACCCCATGTCGCGGCATTAACGAACATGGATGGGCTTTGCCCCAGATGTGAGTGCCAATTACCGTTACTGATTTTATCGCGGATGAGTGCATCGCGGGTGGCTTTATCAGGAATGCGTAACAGGGCTTCGGCAAGGCACATCAGTGCGACACCTTCCTGTGAAGAGAGTGAAAACTCCTGTAGCAATCCCTGAACCAGACCGGCGCGCCCAATACCCTGTTTTTGCTGGCGTAATTTCTCTGCAATAGAGTATGCGAGTTTATGTGCCGCTTTGGATTGTTCTTCTGGTAATTGAGCTTGTTGCAGTAACATTGGAACTGCCTGTGTTTCAGGCAACCGATATGCCGCAGTAATTGCAGAACGTTTCACCGATTGGGGTAAAATGTGCTCGGCAAAGTCCAGAAACGGCTGATAACGGGTTTCAATCGGTGATTCTTCTTCGGAAATCTTTTCTTCTTTGTTATCCTGAGCGGCTGATATTTCCGGGATCTTTTCCTCATTTTCAAGACGTTCGAGATAATTAAAAATGGCTTGCTTAATCAGCCAGTGTGGTGTGCGTTCAATTCGTTGTGCAGCAGCTTTGATGCGATTGCGCGTTGCTTCATCGAGCTTCACGCCCATAGTGGTACTACCCATTCTCACTCCTTAATAGGAAGACTAATCAAGTTACGGAACAATATCTTCCATGTTGCAACTTTGTGCAACTTTGTTAAAAGCCATTATTCAGAATTTGTGAAATCAATCTGATTTTGAACATATAATTTGTGGCTCATGATTATTAATCTATTATCTACATGATAGATAAGCATTTATTTTCATTTGGCTACATAGGGTTTTTTATGGAAGGTGCAACTTTATGGGTGATAAATGTGACTTGGCGAGCGTTTCTTGTAAAAAATGCCGTTAATCAGTTGTTAAAAATGTTTTAGCTAATTTAGGATAGAAAGTGATTTTTAAATAATTACAAATATAAATTACATACCGGAACAACGCCACCTTCAGGTGAAATAATCTTCAGGTACAACTCTGGTCTACCCAATAAACTTCGAGTTGCATACAGCCAGCAAAAGGCAGTCTGAAAGCAAGATGGGTAAAACCTGACAACAGAACACCTTGTCCTGAGAGAGATATTGCGCTGAAAGAAGTGGGAAATCTATACCCAATGAATTTCAAGCCGCATCGCGGCGGCAAGGGAGTTCATCCCCGGGAGCATAGATAACTATGTGACTGGGGTGAGCGAGCGCAGCCAACAAAGAGGCAGTTTGAAAGACGACGGGTATAAGTACAGAACACATCATTGACGCAAATCAAGTAGTCTGAATAAACAGGATTTGCAAAAAATACTATGGAGAAGAACCTGCATGACAGTAAATTCACCAATGCTAATTACCTTCATTGTCTATATAGCCGGGATGCTGCTGATAGGCTTCATGGCTTACCGTGCCACCAAGAATTTCGATGACTATATTCTGGGTGGCCGGCGATTAGGCAGTGTTGTAACAGCACTATCTGCTGGCGCTTCTGATATGAGTGGCTGGTTATTAATGGGGTTGCCGGGAGCAATTTTTTTATCCGGTGTATCAGAAATCTGGATCGCGTTGGGCTTATTATTGGGAGCCTATCTGAACTGGCGATGGGTCGCAGGCCGATTACGTGTTCATACAGAAATCAATAATAATGCGCTGACTTTACCGGATTATTTCACCAACCGCTTTGATGATAGCAGTAAAATTCTCCGTATTATCTCTGCCGTTGTTATCCTGATTTTCTTTACTATCTACTGTGCGTCAGGCGTTGTAGCGGGTGGTTTGTTGTTTGAGAACACATTTGGCATCAGCTACGAACACGCAATCTGGCTGGGGGCGTTAGCTACGATTGCCTACACTTTCCTCGGTGGATTTTTGGCGGTGAGCTGGACTGATACCGTACAAGCAACCTTAATGATTTTTGCTTTGATCCTGGTGCCTGTGTTGATTTTACTCAACGTGGGCGGCGTGGAGAAAGCCATTACCATGATTGAGGCGAAAAATCCTGTCTATATGGATATATTTAAGAACCTGAATTTTGTGGCCATCATCTCACTGTTGGGCTGGGGGTTAGGTTACTTTGGTCAGCCCCATATTCTGGCCCGTTTTATGGCCGCAGATTCTCATCAGACTATCCATAAAGCGCGCCGTATCAGTATGACGTGGATGCTGTTATGTCTTGCGGGTACGTCAGCGGTAGGTTTCTTTGGTATTGCATATTTTTCAATCCATACGGATCAGGCTGGCCCGGTATTACAAAACCATGAGCGTATTTTCATGGAGCTGGGCATACTTTTATTTAATCCGTGGATCACGGGTATTTTGTTGTCTGCGGTTTTGGCGGCGGTCATGAGTACACTGAGCTGCCAATTGCTGGTGTGTTCCAGTGCTCTGACAGAAGATTTTTATAAAGCCTTTATCCGTACGAAAGCGAGCCAGAAAGAACTGGTATGGGTCGGACGGATGATGGTGCTGTTGGTCGCAGCTATTGCCATTGTGATTGCGACTAACCCAAATAATAAAGTGCTGGCTTTAGTCAGTAATGCCTGGGCGGGTTTTGGCGCAGCATTTGGCCCAGTAATCCTGATTTCGGTGATTTGGCAACGTATGACACGTGATGGCGCATTGGCAGGTATGCTGGTGGGTGCAGTGACTGTACTGGTATGGATGAAGTTTCAGTGGTTTGGTCTATACGAAATCATCCCCGGATTTATTCTGGCCTCGCTTGCCATTGTGGTGGTGAGCTTGTTGGGCAAAGCACCAAATAAGACGATCCAGCAGCGTTTTATCGAAGCCGAAGCTCAATATAATACTAAATAAAGATATATTCAGAGCCTCTGAAGTAGCAGAGGCTCATTTCCTATCCTGTCTGATTCAATTACCATCTTTGCTTACCTTTACACGTAATCTTCAAATATCACTCAGATAAATCCAATAAATTTTGAATTGCATACAGCCAACAACAAGGCAGCCTGAATAAACAGAATTTGCAAAAAAATACTATGGAGAAGAATCTGCATGACAGTAAATTCACCAATGCTAATTACCTTCATTGTCTATATAGCCGGGATGCTGCTGATAGGCTTCATGGCTTACCGTGCCACCAAAAATTTTGACGATTATATTTTGGGAGGACGGCGTTTAGGCAGTGTAGTAACAGCGCTATCTGCTGGTGCATCTGGTATGAGTGGCTGGTTATTTATGGGGTTGCCGGGAGCAATTTTTTTATCCGGTGTATCAGAAATCTGGATCGCGTTGGGCTTATTACTGGGAGCCTATCTGAACTGGCGCTGGGTCGCAGGCCGATTACGTGTTCATACAGAAATCAATAATAATGCACTGACTTTGCCGGATTATTTCACCAACCGCTTTGATGATAGCAGTAAAATTCTCCGTATTATCTCTGCCGTTGTTATCCTGATTTTCTTTACTATCTACTGTGCGTCAGGCGTTGTAGCGGGTGGTTTGTTGTTTGAGAACACATTTGGCATCAGCTACGAACACGCAATCTGGCTGGGGGCGTTAGCTACGATTGCCTACACTTTCCTCGGTGGATTTTTGGCGGTGAGCTGGACTGATACCGTACAAGCAACCTTAATGATTTTTGCTTTGATCCTGGTGCCTGTGTTGATTTTACTCAACGTGGGCGGCGTGGAGAAAGCCATTACCATGATTGAGGCGAAAAATCCTGTCTATATGAATATATTTAAGAACCTGAATTTTGTTGCAATCATCTCATTGTTGGGCTGGGGATTAGGTTACTTTGGTCAGCCGCATATTCTGGCTCGTTTTATGGCGGCAGATTCTCACCAGACTATCCATAAAGCCCGTCGGATCAGTATGACGTGGATGTTGTTATGCCTTGCGGGCACGTCAGCAGTGGGTTTCTTTGGTATTGCGTATTTCTCATTCCATACAGATCAGGCTGGCCCGGTATTACAAAACCATGAGCGTATTTTCATGGAGCTGGGCATACTTTTATTTAATCCGTGGATCACGGGCATTTTGCTGTCCGCGGTTTTGGCGGCGGTCATGAGTACACTGAGTTGTCAGCTGTTGGTGTGTTCCAGCGCACTGACCGAAGATTTTTATAAAGCCTTTATCCGTACGAAAGCCAGCCAGAAAGAACTGGTATGGGTCGGACGGATGATGGTACTGTTGGTCGCAGCTATTGCCATTGTGATTGCGACTAATCCAAATAATAAAGTGCTGGCCTTAGTCAGTAATGCCTGGGCGGGTTTTGGCGCAGCATTTGGCCCAGTTATCCTGATTTCGGTGATTTGGCAACGCATGACACGTGATGGCGCATTGGCAGGCATGTTGGTGGGTGCAGTGACTGTGTTGGTATGGATGAAGTTTCAGTGGTTTGGTCTGTACGAAATCATTCCCGGATTTATTTTATCTTTACTTGCCATTGTGGTGGTGAGTCTATTGGGTAAAACACCAAATAAGACGATCCAGCGGCGTTTTATCGAAGCGGAAGCTCAGTATAATACTAAATAAAGATATATTCAGAGCCTCTGAAGTAGCAGAGGCTCATTTATCCTAATTATTACCAGCATATCCATCGTTTGGGATCTCCAGCATATTCAAGTTTTGTCCCTTCTGGTGGTTGAAGAAGAGTAATAGTCCACCCTTGATCTGAATCCTTAAAATTACCAGTTTGATTATTATATGTATCATTGAGAGAGTGGATTGTTATTGGTTTTGAATTAAAATTCGCGCGTATATAATCTGGCGGAGGTGCTCCATCAGTTTTTTCACTTATTTCTCTCAGATTTGCAGGGCAATATTGTTTAGAATAAAAAACTGTCCAATAATACCCAGATATGAGAGTAGGAGAGACTTCTATCATTCCTATCCGACCAGACCATAGTAGTTTTTCATCTTGAGTAATAAATTTAAATCCTGTTATTTTTGCAGCATGAAAGCAGTTGAGAGAATTTTTATCTTCCCAAGTAAAAGTCCCTTTTTTTCCCGGCCCTACTGTTATCACCACGGGATTGCCTTCTGTTGGTTGATATGTGCAAACAGCATAGACAGATGGTGCATAGACAGTGATTGTATAATTTGTTCTATTATCAATAGTTATCGGGTGATATCCAGAAGAAAATGCTGAAATTGATGTGGTAGTAAGTAACATCATAATAATCAAATTAAACATTCTATGATAAATTAAATTTATGATTTTCATAACAGCTCCTTACTTATTAGTAAGTAAATAAAAAATTACCCCTTCTAAAGGAAACGTTCCATTAGCGAATGGTGGTTTTTTGTTCTAATATATTATTAAATAATAGTCTATATTTTTGATTGTTCTAATTATTAATGTTTAATAAAAATTATATTAATATATCTTATCTTTAATGATGAATGAGATGAGCTGTTATTTTCAATTAATTGTTTTTACAGGGGGTGTTTTTTATGGGGGGAATTTGATTTTTATTTTTTAGTGCTTTTTCTACTGTATATAACGAGATAGGTGATAGTGAATATGAAAAATATCAAATTTTCTTCAATAACACGATTCTCCAGCCAATCGGTTGACTGGAGAATTAAATTACCTAATTTTTAATTAGGATTCAGATGCAGATGCATTGATGGATGCAGGATAAAGATATGCAGACCATTCATTATATTGGCAAACAAATATTGACGGATTTCTTGCTGAAAGTGGAGATGCTAATTTATAAACTCTATCTCTTATTTCAGCAGCAGTATTTAATGAGTAACCAACATAAGTACCGGCAGGTAAGGCCATAACATTGCCATTTGAAAATACTACTATGTTATTAAAATTAATTGTTTTAAGTGATTCGTTAAGAGCACTAATTTCTCTTGGGCCTGCACCATAGATTTCAACGCGGATTAAATAATTAGCCATGGATTACCTCTCTTTTATTTAATGTTTGAATAAAATCATTCATCGGTTTTCTGTGTGCAGAATACGATGATATTTATATCCAATCTCTTTCCGAGGTTGGTATGCTGGAGAATCTAACAGGTATTAATGACATTACGCCATATCATTAAATCACAGTTATTTGATGAAATGTTTTTAGAGGATTTTGAATATAATATTTATTATCAGATCTGCTATTTAATAGCTCTACAAATATGCAGAGCTTTATATATTTTGGATTATCTATTTATGAGCCTTTTCCTCCAGGCGTTGCTCAATAGCGCGTATCACAAATTCGCGTAATTTCTCCACACCAAGAAAACCCACAGCGCCGCCAAGAGCTGGAGATACGCTAACAGGAATACCAATCAACTCTAGCCCGCTGGAAAATCCCCATGAAAGAGCCCCACAGAGAAGAGGTTCAGCCCAGCGGTTTTTGCGTTCCACACCGTCATAAATCAGCCGTCCATAACAGATCATAATAGCCAGCAATGCGCCGGATATCTGTGGCCAGGCATTTCTCAGGTAGTACATAAGATCAATCCATAATTCAGGATATTCTTGCATTATTTGCCCCATAATTTATTTCCGGTCGTTCAATCACAATGCCTGAATTAAAATTAACTGGGCAGAGGTTGGATTCCGGTGTTTAGTGATAGGTTACATATTTCCATAATAGCGTTAGCACCGGATATCCACATTTTTATGAAGTTGTGCCCTGCATAATACGAACTTCATAGTGACTTTTATTGTGAAGTTCTCTCAGATCCCTTGCTGATACCCTGTCCAATCAGCACACCAATAATAGTGAGAGCGCTACCGGAAAGTTGGATGAAACTGGGGCTGTCTCCTACAATAGTCTGTATCGCTAATGCGAAAATAGGGACAAAATTAAAAAAGACTGCTGTTTTTCCTGCACCACGAATAGTAATTGCTATGTTCCAGAAGAGGTAAGCAACAACAGAACCAGCAAGACCCATATAAAAGTCAGCTAAATGACTTTCAAAGGGGGCAGATAATAATGTCGAAACGGGTGATTCAACAGAAATCGCAATGATAGACAATATAATTGTGCCAAAAAACATCGTCCAGCCAGTGGTTTCCAGAGGTGTTGATTCTATAACAAATGTGCGGATCCCAATGGTATAAATTGCCCAGCCCAGAGAACCCAAAAAGATGATTAATTCTCCGGTATTAATATGAATAGTGTTACCCAACATAGGTTGCGCATTGGTAACAACTAGGATCACACCAAACAAACTGAGTATCATTCCGATTATACGTATTATATCAGGGAAACGGCGGTTAATAATGGCCTCAAAAATATTGGCAGTGACAGGTGTTGTTGCCATTATTAATGCAGCATTAACAGGATTTGCATATTGGAGACCAACAAATAATGCACCATTGAATCCTGCAACTCCAATTCCTCCGAGGAGAATAAAAGCAAGCCAGTTTTTTCTGAATACTCCAATGTTAAGTTTTTTTCTGGATATCATAAATAGGAAAATAAATAAGACAGCAAAAGTGAAGCGTTCAGCAGAAGCAGTCCATGGAGGCAGATTCATCAGGGAAATCTTTGTTAGCTGAAAATTTGAGCCCCAAAAAAATGTTGCAATTAATGTCAGAACAATTGCTAATTGTGATGTATTTCGTATACGCATGTTATTGACTCGATTAAATTTTTATTAAATAAAATTGATTGTTTTTTTATCAGAGTGATTGTGGCATAGTCGAAAGAAAAGATATTTAGATATAAATAGAAAATAATTTTCCAAAAATGGAAGTCATAATATGCAATCACTTATTTGGGATGATATTCGTGTATTTCTGGCAGTTGCTCAGACCGGAACTATCAGTAATGCAGCAACCCTTCTTGGGGTTGGTATTGCAACAGTGTCCAGAAAAATTGAAAGGCTGGAAGCAACTTTTGGAATGCCTCTGTTCTTTCGCCATCAGACTGGCTACCAGTTAACAGAAGATGGAAGGGGATTGTTGGAAAAAGCAGAAGCAATGGAAACGGCAGCAAATTCATTTTTGACAGAAGTTGATGTACGCACAAAAATCGCTGGTAAAGTGCGTCTTGCAACAACAGAAATGCTGGCTAGTAATTTAATTATTCCTAATCTGCCAGTTTTGCTGAAAAAATATCCCGATTTGGCACTGGAAATTATTACTGATTCACGTACTGTCAACCTTCATCGCCGAGATGCTGATTTAGCTCTTCGCCTTGTCAGGCCGGAACAAGGCCATGTTACTGTTCGTCAGATTGGAATACTGGGGTTTGGGTTATATGCCAGTAAACAATACTGCGAAAATTATCCATCTCAAATATCTGATGAAGCCTATAGTCATGCTCATTTTATTGGCTGGACTGATGAGAGCCAGCAACTTCCAATGTACAAATGGATGGAAAAAACCCTCAATGGTCGTCCGCTTTCTATAGCGACGACTTCACTTTCAGCTCAGGTTGCGGCGGTCAAAGCAGGTTTGGGATTGGCAGTTCTACCTCATTTTATTGCTGATTCTGCTGATCTCATTTGCCTTTCTCCTAAACTGGGGTTAAATCAGCCTCTTTGGCTTGTTATTCATGCAGATTTGGCATACTCCCTGAAAATAAGGAAGGTGGTAGATTTTCTTACAGAAATTGTCTCTCAACATTTGCAGCAACTGTCCAGCCAGATAATAAAATCCTAGTAATAAGATTAAGTATTATTTAAGAATAATATTCAATATAACTGCTCCTCCAAACTTTCGAAAGATTTTGAAAATCCATTTAGTTTTACTCATACCTTACATAATGACGTAGAAATTTAGAAAATTAGAGTGATTTTTTGAATTAAAGATATCACCTTTGTTTATGGATAGAGAATTATTATAATATTGGTAACTTGTTCTTATTTTTTATATTTTTTTAATATTAAATTCTGCATTAATCTTTTTTTTATTCAAAATATATGTTATTTTCACTGTTCATTGATTAATGAAAATATAAGTTCATATTGTTTGAATTATAAAGAATGAAATTATATCTATAGGTTTTAATCACTTAACAGAAGTGTTTTTATCCATTTTTGGTAAATATTCCTATTGCAAAGTTAAATTATTTAACATAGATTGCTTGCAAATTATAATATTGATGTTGCTGGTAAGTAAATTAATAGGTAATCATTTTTATTATATTGTTGATATGAAGGACTGAACGTCATATAAGAGATTAAAATGAATATACTCTGTACTATAAAGAATAATATGAAATTAGAGCAACCTATTGAAGTACTGGAAAAATTACTTTCTTATTTATATTTAGATGATTGCGTATCAAATAAAGAACTATCATTAAAGATAGGGTTGCCTATTCCTCTCGTATCCGCATTTAAAAAAGAACTGATAAAATTGAATTTTGCGGAAAATAAAGGGTTATTTAAACTCAAGTTAGAGGGTGTTCAATATATTCAGAATGAACTTAATTATAAGCTTGTTGATTATGAATTATATAATTCATTATCTTCAGAAGAAGAATGTGAAAAATTTAAAGATGATTTAGCCGGTTTGCTTGCTCCTATATATGATAGCCGCCCTCGCGTCAATGTGTTGTTGGATCAGGCTCACGCTACTTTGGATACATCGGTGCGCAGGGTAATGCTACTACTCAAAAATCCGATAATATTCAAACAAAAAATCCTTTTTTTAGGTGATGATGATCTGACATCTGTGGCTTTAATGATGGCATTTAAAAAGCTGGGCCATTATGATCATAAAAATATTCATGTTAAAGATCTTGATGAAGATCTGTTGAAATTTATTGAAGATGTATCAATGAAAAATGGCTTTACGATTAATACTGAGTATTTAGATCTGAAAGAACCAAATAAATATGTCAGGTCATTTGATGTGATTTTAACAGATCCACCCTACACTTTTAGTGGATTAAAATTATTTTTGTCTAGGGCAATTAGTTTTTCTAAAAATGAGGGGAGTGAAATATTATTGTCATTTGGACAAAAAAAACCTAAAGAAAATCATGAGGTACAAAAACTCTTTAGTGACCAGAATCTTTTTATCAAAAGTATCTATCCACAATTTAATAAATATTATGGTGGGAGTATTATAGGTAACGTCAGTGACTTATATATTCTTTCTGTCACAAAAAATACATATCCAACCATTTCAGGTAATGTTGATTACTCAAATAAAATATATACCGGAGAAATTAATCCACGTATAAAATTTTATCAATGTAAATCGTGCAACAATCGGCTTACAATTGGATATGGAAAAGACATATTAACTATAGAGCAGCTGATAGAAACAGGTTGTAACAAGTGTAGCGGAACCAAATTTCAATATCAGGGGCAAGAAAAAATCCATTTGCCTCCAGAAACAAGACAGTTTGGCACTCATATCATCATAGAAATGAAAAACTGTGAAAGTGACAAATTGAAATGTATATCAACTATTGAGAATATGATGGTTGATATTTCTCGCAAGTGTGAATTTGATGTGATTAATTACCATTTTCATCAATCGGAATCACGTGGTATCAGTGGAGCAATGATATTGGCTGGATCACATTTTGCTATTCATACGTGGCCAAAATATAGCTATGCAGCACTTGATTTATTAATCTATAGTGATTTTAATCATCAGGATACACTTATAAGGCAGTTGCAGAGCCAATTAAATTCACAGGAATATGAGTGCAAAATATTGCAACGAGGGTTTTAATATAGCTCATGTCTGGCTGATAGATTATCTGGCCAGACATATAGAAAATAAAATGATTGCAACAAAGAAATATTTTTCTGTCTTTAAGAAAATAATTGTTCTAATCCTAATGAGATTTTATAAAATTGGCTCATTTATTAAAGACATATCCATAACATCGCAATACCGTCCCTGTTTAAGGGCTGCTTTACGTTGAATACCTTCCCTTTCAAATCCAAACTTAGTGTAAAGAGCAATTGCCTTTTCATTATCTGTGAAAACTTCCAGATCAATTCTGATGCAACCGAGCCAGTTGAAAACATAGTCAATAGCAAATGCCATCATTTCTGAGCCAATACCTCGGCCTGAATAATCGGGATCAATACCAATACCGAGGCTGATAACATGTTTGCGTCTTGGGTTGGGATAACTATATAACCCCAGAGTACCAACAACATTACCGTCTATTTCTGCCACGAAGTCGAATACCCCTTGTGTTCTATTATTCTTAAGACGCTCACGCCACATTTCAAGAGATGGGCATGGGCGTTGTAATGTATAGAAATAAACATCGGGATGACCAAAAATTCGCTGAAAATGCTCAGCATCTTCAGTTTCAGCAGATCTGATTTTAGTTTTCATATATATCTCTCCTGAATTTGACTCTACCATAATTACCCGATAAAACATTAAATGTAAATATAATGTTTAAAAAATAAATAATACTGTCTTTCCTTAATTACTAGAATTTAAGGATATCAATGGATCAGGAAAATTCAGCCATACTTGCAATAATAAAAAGCTTTGAAATCAGCCTGCATGGAGAAAAAAGATATGATATTGAATGGTTAAATCGCATCCTACATGATGATTTTCTGGAAATAGGGAAGTCTGGTTATCTTTATACGAAGAAAATTGTGGTGGAATCTTTAAAGGAAGAAATAAATATTATTTCTCAAATTTTTTCAGAAGATTTTAATATGCAGATTTTGGATAAAAATATTGTGCTGCTTACCTATAAATCTTATGAAGTAAATAAACAAGGGCAGTCATATAACGAAGCATTGCGTTCATCAACCTGGCAGTTATCAGCATCGGGTGTATGGCAACTCAGATTCCATCAGGGGACAAAAATGGCGGATTCTCAATAGAACCCATAAAAATGGCCCGGATTCCGGGCCATTCTATTATGCATAGATTTTTATCATTCTTCTCTTATCAGCGGTGGGTTTTGCGCCTTTTCACAACTTGATACCCGATCATTAAAATAATGAACCAGACAGGAGTTGCAATTAATGCTTGTCTGGTATCTGCTTGTAAAGACAGCAGGACTATGACAAAAGCAAAAAAAGCCAGACAAACCCATGACATCACGATACCAAACGGCATTTTGTAAATAGATGCTTTATGCAGTTCAGGACGATGCTTACGGTAGGCCAGATAGGAGCACAAAATCATACTCCAGATAAACATGAACAGAATGGCTGATATCGTTGTTACCAATGTAAAAACACGCATTACATCAGGAATAAAATAGATCAGAATAACGCCGCAAGAGAGGCATAAACAGGTAAAAATCAAACCTGATGCAGGAACTGAACGCCGGGAAAGTTGGCTGAACTGTTTTGGTGCATTTCTTTCCTTAGCTAAACCAAATAACATCCGGCTGGTAGAGAAGACCCCGCTGTTTGCTGAAGATGCAGCAGAAGTCAGTACTACGAAATTCACAATGCTGGCGGCGGCAGGTAACCCTATCAGAACAAACAGTTCCACAAAGGGGCTTTTATCCGCCACAATTGCACGCCATGGTGTGACTGACATAATGACAATCAATGCGAGTACGTAGAATGTAATAATCCGGACAGGAATGGCATTAATTGCTTTCGGCAGCGATTTCATCGGGTTTTTGGTTTCTGCCGCCGCTGTCCCGACTAATTCAATCCCAACAAAAGCAAATATTGCGATTTGAAAGCCGGCAAAGAATCCGCTCAACCCCATAGGGAACATGCCTCCATCGCCCCAGACATTGGAAAGGGAAGCAACATGCCCAGCGGGAGACCGGAAATGACTACCAATCAACACGCCACCAATTACAATTAAGGCAACAATGGCAACAATTTTGATCATCGCAAACCAAAATTCCAATTCACCAAACAGTTTGACTGTTGCAAGATTCAGTGTCAGTAAAATCAAAACGCATAAAAGAGAGGTCGCCCATTCAGGGAAACCAGGTGCCCAATACCCAACATAAGAGGTGATGGCAACAACATCAGCAATACCGGTAATTACCCAGCAGAACCAATAAGTCCAGCCCACAAAAAAACCGGCCCATGGCCCCAGGAGGTCAGCTGCAAAGTCACTGAATGATTTATAATGCAAATTAGAAAGCAATAGCTCTCCCATTGCCCGCATCACGAAAAACAGCATAAACCCTATGATCATATAAACGAAAATGATCGAAGGCCCTGCAAGGGAAATAGTTTTACCTGACCCCATAAACAGGCCGGTTCCAATAGCGCCCCCGATAGCAATAAGCTGTATATGTCGGTTAGTCAGGCTTCGCTGAAGATGCGAGCCTTCAGTTTCAGGTGGGTGTGTGGGTTGTATATTTTCTTCCATAGTTGTATCCAATTTATTCTCACAGCATGGCCTTAATACCCTCAGGCTGTGTTTAAGACGCCATTGTGACATAGACAACTACATTATTAACAGAAGGAATTTACACGAAAAACCAATAGAACGTATTTTGAGCTAAATATTGATGGTTCTGTTTACTCATCCCAATCCTCATTTTTATAAATACATATGTTGATGTTCTGTCTCTCAGCGATGGCATACTTTGGGATGAAAAAGTTCACTTTCGACGGATTCATTATTCCAGAATTCAGATATAAATATTGCTTGATGAAATTTAAAGTAGACCATTAATTAATCATATGTAAAAAGCAAAATAGCCAATGTAGTGTATAGGAGATAATATAAATAGGAGAATAAGACATGAGTAAATATATCTTTGTTTATAACGGTCTTGATAATAATGATGGGGTTTTGCAAATAATCTTAAAAATAGATAATCAATCAATTATTCAATCAGTAATTTAGATTGTTAATAGTCAATATTACTGTTCTAAAATTTTAACTTCATTGGATAAGAGGGATAAATTATATTGTTATGTTATTGTTTAATGATAATAACTGGTAATATTTTACATTGACTATTATTCAGAGTAATGTGGATTAAATTTATCAGTAATGGACTCCTTAAATGTGGAAGTTTTGTTGGTTTGAAATTTAGGTTATTGATTATGATTAGAAAACTAGCACAATTGGTTGTTGCGGTGGTTTCTGTGTTATTTTGGCAAGTTGCTGTGGCAAACAGTGGGATTATTCCTTTTACTGAAAATGATGCTAAATTTGCAAAATCGCTTGTTGATAATGAGGTTAAACTGTTTTTTTCTGGCAAAAGAAAGTCTAGTGATTATGGGTATATTCATATAACTGCAAAGGATTTATACAGAAGGTATTCCGAAAATGAAGTGAAAGCAAATAATGATTTAAAATATAAGAAAGTTATCGTTTTCGGAATTATTAAAAGTATAAATAATTACTCTTCTGATGGTGAAGTCTTCATTGCATTAAGTGCTGGAGGGTTTTTAGATACTGTACATGCAACACTGAGTAATGATTTTCAGGATTATGCGTTAACATTACGTAAAGGACAAAAAATTACTTTAGCCTGTGAAGTTGCCGGAACTGCTGTTGGTGAGCCTTTTTTAAAGCGTTGTATATCAGAAAATAAAGCAAAAGAACAAGTTACTAAGTCTATTATATCTCAGATTAATAGAGTGGTTAGTGGAGATAAGAATGAATCCAATAAAGTAGGTGTTAATATAGTTGTATTAACAAAGTTAGTTGATTTATCCACTAATAATTTCTTTATTTGTAAAAAAATAGATATCTCTTGTCTGAATAAATCAAAAAGCTCAGAGTGGAAAAAGTATGTAGAAAAAAACAGAAATCAAATAGAGTGGTATAAAGAAATGTTAGAGTAATAAATATTGTAATGAAATGATTAGCTTGATAACTATGTTTTCGAGTGATTCTTGTATGGGATTTTTTTCTGTTAAAAATGATTGCCATTTATATTTTTTTAGGTAAGGATGATATCCCCACGGATATCATTATTTCTCATTATTTCTATTGATTTAATGATTGCTAAAAATAAAAGTGATAATCAGGAAGATATTGATCTTATGATATCGACATTAGCTATCAATAATTATCGTTCTATTCGTGACCTTCGTATTACTCTTGCTCCTCTTAATGTGATTACAGGCGCAAATGGTAGCGGTAAATCTAATTTATATCGTGCATTACGTTTGTTATCTGAAACAGCTCAAGGTGGTGTAGTGAATTCTCTAGCGCTGGAAGGTGGGCTGGATTCTGCATTTTGGGCCGGGCCGGAAAATTTTTCAGGTGCGGTACGTGCAGGGCACATGCCAGTACAGGGTGGGGTTAGAAAAGAAGTAAAACGATTACGTCTTGGGTTTGCGACAGATTCGTTTGGTTATTCCATCTCCCTTGGTCTGCCTCACCCGTCTAGCTCTGCTTTTGCGCTAGATCCAGAAATTAAACAGGAATGTATTTGGGGAGGAGGGCGTTATCATCCGGCTGGTGTATTGGTAGAACGAAAAGGGGCAATAATCCGGGTTCGTGATGGGCGAAAATGGCAAATTACTTCAGAACATATTAATAGTTTCACCAGTATGTTTGATCAGCTTTCTGATCCTTTAATGGCTCCGGAAGTTTTTCATATGCGTGAGTTTATTCGTGGTTGGCGTTTCTATGATCATTTCCGGACAGATAGTGATGCTCCTGCCCGAAAAGCTCAGATTGGTACCCGCACTCCGGTATTGCATCATGATGGGCGGGATCTGGCTGCTGCCTTACAAACTATCCGCGAAATAGGTGATGCACAATTACTGGATGAATCGGTTAATGATGCTTTTCAGGGAGCTTCTTTGGCAATTACCCGTTCCAACGAAGGGCTATTTACATTACAGTTTCGTCAGTATGGTTTAATGCGCGCGCTCTCCGGTGCTGAATTATCCGACGGAACGCTACGCTACTTGTTATTGATTGCGGCATTACTGACACCACGTCCACCATCAATGATGATATTAAACGAGCCAGAAACCAGCCTGCATCCAGAACTTTTACCTTCATTGGCTAAATTGATTATAAAGGTTTCAGCTCAGACTCAGGTTTGGGTTGTTTCACACTCTCCAGTATTGATTTCAGCACTACAGCACTCTTCGCTTTGTCAGACTATTCAGCTTGAAAAGCAACTAGGTGAAACTCATATCATTGGTAGGGATATACTGGAAGAGCCATCATGGCACTGGCCTGATAGGAATTAAAATATCTATCGTCTCAGGTTGTTTCGCTGAGAGATTGTGATTCTTTTCACGCTTTACTTCCTATAAAGACAAAACTAGGAAAATTTCCTAGTTTATCTAAGACAATAGCTCAAGCCAATTTTTAACCCCTTTCTTAGAATCTCAGTAATAACAATACCTACGAAAAAATTCGCGTTTTAGCGAGCCGCCTTTTTGATTTCCACCTGCATTAAAAAGGTTTTCTTTGTCGTGGTTATCTGAGGATTTCATATGATTAAAATTCTGGAACAAGTTCGTCAACCGACGTTGGATCTTCCAGTCGATATACGCCGTAAGATGTGGTTTAAGCCTTTTATGCAGTCATATCTGGTGGTTTTCATTGGCTATATGGCGATGTATCTGGTGCGCAAGAATTTCAATATTGCCCAGAACGATATGGTTTCTACTTATGGTTTGTCGATGACGAAGCTTGGGTTGATAGGGTTGGGGTTCTCTATCACTTATGGCGTAGGCAAAACGTTAGTGGCTTATTATGCAGATGGAAAAAATACCAAACAATTTTTGCCATTTATGTTGATTTTGTCTGGCCTGGCCATGCTCGGTTTTAGTATGAGTATGGGCAGCTCTGGGATCAGTATTTTTTTGATGGTGGCATTTTATGCGCTGAGTGGTTTTTTCCAAAGTATAGGTGGGCCGGCAAGTTATTCCACCATTACCAAATGGACTCCGCGTAGCAAACGAGGCACCTATCTTGGGCTTTGGAATATGTCGCACAATGTGGGTGGCGCAGGTGCGGCAGGAGTTGCTTTGTTTGGAGCGCACTATTTATTTGATGGTCATGTCATCGGGATGTTTATTTTCCCTTCCATAATTGCTCTGATCATTGGTTTTATTGGTTTACGTTATGGAAGCGATTCGCCTGAAAGTTATGGTCTGGGTAAAGCAGAAGAGTTATTTGGTGAGTCGATCAGCGAAGAGGATATAGCAGCAGAAGAAAATCAAATGACTAAGCGGGAGATTTTTGTTGAGTATATTCTGAAAAACAAAGTGATCTGGCTTCTTTGTTTTGCCAATATTTTTCTTTATATCGTGCGAATTGGCATTGACCAGTGGTCAACGGTATATGCGTATCAGGAATTAGGACATTCAAAAGAAACTGCTATTTCCGGCTTTACAATGTTTGAGGTTGGGGCGTTAGTCGGGACGCTGATGTGGGGATATTTGTCAGATTTAGCAAATGGTCGTCGCGCTCTTGTTGCTTGTGTCTCACTGGGCCTAATTATTGTTAGCCTTGAATTCTACCAGCATGCAACCAGCGAGTTTATGTATTTAGGCTCTCTATTTGTACTCGGATTTCTGGTGTTTGGCCCACAATTACTGATTGGCGTGTCAGCTGTTGGCTTTGTACCGAAAAAAGCGATCAGTGTTGCAGATGGTGTTAAAGGTACGTTTGCTTATTTAATCGGTGATAGTTTTGCTAAATTAGGTTTGGGAATGATTGCTGATGGAGTGCCTATTTTTGGTTTAACAGGCTGGAAAGGTACTTTTGTCGCACTTGATACTTCTGCATTTATCTGTATTACATTACTTGCGTTTGTTGCTATTGCTGAAGAGAGAAAAATTCGTAGTAGCAGGAAAGCGCTATAAAGCTTGTTAAAAATCGTTATGACGCTACTGTTTTATTCGCAGTAGCGTTTTTGAGTGAAACGTATCGTTCCCAGTCTATTGCACAGCTATATTAATGAGAGTAATTTATACGGGTTTTCTGATCTGGCAATAAATAACGATGATTAAAGTAGCATTAGTCGATGACCATGTGGTAGTACGTTCTGGCTTTGCCCAATTATTAAGCTTAGAGCCTGATATTGAAGTTGTTGGTGAATTCAGTTCATGCGCCGAAGCAAGATATGGTCTGCCCGGTTCAGGGGCAATGGTTTGTATTCTTGATATCTCAATGGCTGATGAAAGTGGATTATCACTATTGCAGGATATTCCCTCCGGCATTGGTTGTATTATGCTGAGCGTCCACGATTCAGCCACCATGGTAGAAAAAGCCCTGAAGGCGGGAGCCCGGGGTTATCTAAGCAAACGCTGTAGCCCGGATGAATTGGTACAGGCGGTGCGTATTGTTGTGAATAATGGTTTTTACTTCTCGCCGGATATTGTGCTAAAACTGACATCATCAAAAAATAATCCTGCTTCTTTGGATCACTTAACCAAGAGAGAGAGGCAAATCGCGGAAATGCTTGCCACAGGAATGGATGTTAAAGCAGTAGCTGCTGAGCTGGGTTTGAGTCATAAAACAATTCATGTTCATCGGGCTAATGCAATAAGTAAATTGGGCGTAACAAATAACGTGGGCCTAGCAAATTATTTTGCCTCTAGTGATCTCTAATGTATCGATACTTGCTCAGTTCATTTTGTGGTGGATTACTGTTTTCCTGCTGGTGGTTCTGTTTATGGGTGATAGCTTATTACTTTGTCAATGACTTAGAGCTGGCTATTTTGTTTTTTCCATTTGCACTACGTCTTGGCATTGCTTTACATATCCCGCAGAAATATTGGCTAACACTATATGGTACAGAATGGTTGCTTACAATTGGTCTGGCCTTACTAATGAAGCAGCCTCAGTGGCTAACTGTATTAACAGCCAGTATAGTCAGCCTTCCCATAGTCTGGGCCGCCAGTCGTTATTATTGTGGTAATCAGTGGCAAAGACTTTCTGTGATGGCCCTTGTGATTGTAATCACTTCAATTGTTAATGTTATATCCGTCATCAATCATAATCCGGCTGTAACCATCGCACTTTTGGTGAGTTTAACCGGAGGCGTTATGCTGGTTCCTTTGTGTTACTTAGTTTGGCATTATTTATTCCAGAATGTCTGGCTACCCATGACTGCCAATGTTATTGCACACCAAATTCGTTTCAATCTGAAACAGGTTATTTTTTATAGTCTATTATTTGTATTAAATATTTTTCTTCAGATCTGGATACCTAACGAACTCCGCTATTTTGCGCCATTCTGCCTTGCTATTCCGATTATTTTATTGGCTTTTCGCTACGGTTGGCAGGGAGCATTGCTTGGCACTTTACTGAATAGTGTTGCGTTAATTGCTGCTCGCAGCGGTGTTTCCGATATGGAAATTACGGATTTGCTGTTATCTCTTCTGACCCAGACTCTGACAGGAATAATCCTTGGAATGGCTGTTCAGCGTCAGCGTGATCTGAATATGCAGCTAAAGAGGGAATTATCTCGTAATCACAGTCTGTCACGCCAGTTAGTAAAAGCAGAGGAATCAGTAAGACGGGAGATTGCCCGCGAATTACATGATGAAATAGGTCAAAATATTACAGCTATCCGGACACAGGCAAATATTATCCAACGTGTTGGTGCAACGCCGGTGGTTATTAATTGTGCCAAAACTATCGAAACATTATCTCTGAATGTTTATGATACTACCAAAATGTTATTGAGCAGATTACGGCCTAAAGTACTCGACGATTTTGGCCTTAAGGAAGCTATTGAGCAGTTATTGCGGGATATGGAATTTGAAGCAAACGGCATATCAGTAGAAATTAATTGGGAAATCGATTCCGATGCTGTTATTGAACAGTTAAGTGATGCAACGAAAGCTACATTATACCGCCTTTGTCAGGAAGCATTGAATAATGCATTAAAGTATTCTCAGGCTGATTGTATTAAAGTGCATTTTTCTATTAAGGAAATGATCCGTTTATTGATCAAAGACAATGGTATTGGCTGTAAAGCTGAAGATCATATGAAGGGATTTGGCTTGCGAGGTATGCGTGAGCGTGTACAGGCCCTCGGTGGTAATTTTTCAATTCATAGTGAGAAACAGCAAAATGAATCTACACGCTCTGGTACGGATTTATCGATCATTTTGCCTAAACTTTAAGAAATGATCATGACAGTTTTTTCTCAGCCTAAACTAATTAATCCAAATCATTTGTCTACGATAGAAATTAGGGAGCAATATCGTTACTGGCGTCTGCATATAATGTTGAGCTTATATGTGGGCTATGCGTTATTTTATTTTACCCGTAAAAATTTTAATTACGCAATGCCAGAATTGATCAGTGATCTGGGTCTTGATAAAGCTGAAATTGGGTTGATTGGTACGTTATTTTATATTGCTTATGGTTGCTCAAAATTTATTTCCGGTATTCTCTCTGATCGCTCTAATCCACGTTATTTCATGGGTATTGGGCTAATTGCTACCGGTATCATTAATGTTTTTTTCGGTCTGTCCAGTTCTGTTGTCATGTTTAGCTGTTTATGGATATTGAATGCTTGGTTTCAGGGATGGGCCTCTCCTTCATGTATTAAATTACTTACCACTTGGTATTCGCGTTCGGAACGTGGTTTTTGGTGGTCATTGTGGAATACTTCGCATCACATTGGGAGTGCATTAGTTGCACTCTTTGTTGGTTTTGTCACCTTGCACTTCAGCTGGCGTGAAGGTTTCATTGTGCCCGGTTGTCTGGGGATCTTAGGAGGAATTCTACTATGTTGGCGATTACGTGATAAACCGACTTCAATGGGGTTGCCAACTATTGGGCAGTATCGCAATGATTTTCTGGAAAAAAAACATGAAAATCAAGGGAAGGGGTTAAGTACCAGAGAAATATTAAGAGATTATGTTTTCAGGAATAAATATATCTGGTTACTTTCCTGTAGCTATGTGCTGGTTTACATTGTTCGCACAGTTATCAACGATTGGGGAAACCTTTATCTGACAGAATATCATCATTATGATTTAGTGAGCGCCAACTTTGTCGTATCACTTTTTGAAGTTGGAGGCTTTGTGGGATCCTTGGTTGCCGGCTGGGGTTCTGATAAGTTATTTGGCGGCAATCGAGGTCCTATTAATTTAATATTTTCAATTGGTATTTTTTTGTCAGTAGCTGCTTTATGGTTGATGCCTGTAACAGATTTAGTTTTTCAATCGTTGGGATTTTTCTCTATCGGTTTTTTCGTTTTTGGTCCGCAGTTATTGATTGGTATGGCAGCAGCAGAATGTTCACATAAAGATTCAGCTGGAGCAGCGACGGGATTTGTTGGTCTCTTTGCCTATACAGGTGCGGCACTTGGTGGTTATCCTTTTGCGATTATTTTGGAGAACTATCATTGGACGGGGTTGTTTATTACCATCTCTGTATGCGCTGTCATGATTGGTTTATTATTGCTGCCTTTTTTACAGGCTCAATTTCCTCAGCAAAGAGAGCAGGGTTAACTGCTCTTATTTTAACGCTGTGATATTTGCCGGTTAAGCCACTCTTCTCTGGTTAGTTCCCATATTTCATTATCATACTCCCCTGAAACATATTCTTTTTTACCAGTTCTTATCACCTTCATACCTTCAGATAATGAAATATTTCTTGATTTATCATTGACTTTAGCTTTGGCCACTCTGAGTATTGTCTGGCCTAATTCTGTAAACCAATAACTCGTAACCTTTTCACAGGCTTCACGCATAAACCCATGCCCTTGATATTCGAGAGAGAGCCAGAAACCGCGATTATTATCTTGTGTGTTATATAACCCAATGATACCAATGAACTCATCGGGCCTAGCTTTCATTCTGAGTGACCAGATATAGGCTTTTTGTTCTTGGATTGCAGGTATGGCAACGTTATTGACAAAAATATCGCCACCATTATCAGGATATGGCCAGGGGACTGCATTCTTGTCTAAGTATTTTACAATATCCCAGTGAGGAAATTTTTGTTGTATGTGAATCGCATCGGTATGAGCCAATTTTTTTAATAAAAGGCGCTTAGTTTCTAAATCTTCAAACGGCATTTTTTTGATTACCAACCCAATGTTAATTTATTGTGAAATTCATAATGAATTTTAGTCGTAAAATAGTCAATATGATTTTATCTCCACTATATAAAGCGGTTTTATAAAAACATACCAAACCGAAATATGGTATAGTGAATGCCTGATTTATTCTTTACTCCTATCGGAATGTTATGTCTTATCAATGTCCTTTATGTCATTCACCATTACTGTTTTCCCATCACCAATGGCGTTGTGAAAGCAATCATCAGTTTGATTGTGCAAAAGAAGGTTATGTGAATTTGTTACCGGTTCAGCATAAGCGTTCAAAAGAGCCGGGTGATAGTGCTGAGATGATGCAGGCGAGAAGGGCATTTTTACAGGCAGGTCACTATCAGGTATTACAGCAAAAAGTTATTGAGCTATTTGATCGCTTTTTATCTGAACAGGCTGGAGTGTTGTTGGATATTGGCTGTGGAGAAGGGTATTACACTGCTGCGGTACAACAGGCTTTGAGTCTGAAACGGCCCATAACCGTTTATGGCTTGGATGTGGCGAAAATTGCAGTCCGCTATGGAGCCAAACGTTATCCGGATGTTGATTTTTGTGTGGCATCCAGTCATCGGTTGCCGTTTGCAGATGGTTCCCTTGATGGTATTTTGCGGATTTATGCTCCCTGCAAAGCTGCTGAGTTATTTCGAGTTGTAAAATCAGGGGGGATTGTTCTCACTGTAACGCCCGGCCCACGTCACTTGTATCAGTTGAAAGAGTTGATTTATCAGGAAGTCCATTTACACCCTGAGAATACCGAGCAACTGGAAGGGTATGAATTAGTGGCTGAGGAAACTCTGGCTTATGAAATGCAGCTGGATGGTGAACAGGCTTATAATTTATTACAGATGACACCTTTTGCCTGGAGAGCGTCTGAAGACGTTAAAAGCCATTTAATGGCTAATAAATTGTTTAATTGTGAAGCTGATTTCACATTAAAAGTTTACCGTCATATTTAAATTCTTTGAATGAATTCCCCGCAATAAGAGAGGGGAATTCATTTATGAATAAATATCAGGCATACATAAATAATTTAAGATGTTCGAATAATATATTGAAGCCAATAGCAATTAATACTAATCCACCAATAAGCTCTGCCCGTTTACCTAATAATGGCCCAATATAACGCCCAATTAACATACCCAAAGTTGCCATGATCATCGTCATTATTCCTATAGTCATCGCTGTGGGCAATATATCAACTTGTAAAAAAGCGAGGCCAATACCAATTGCCATCGCGTCCAGACTGGTTGCAATAGCGGTAAATATTAAGGTTACTGAACTATGACGGCGTGGTGCTGTTGGCCTGGTGGTGACGTCAGGATCATGTTTGAAACTTTCTCTAATCATCCGGCAGCCAAGGACAAATAATAGTGTGAATGCCACCCAATGGTCCCACTCCATAATGTACTGACTGGCATAAATTCCCAGAGACCAACCGATTAAAGGCGTACAGGCTTCAATAAGGCCAAAGATAAGCCCTGTTCGAATTGCTTCACGTAAATGAGGACGATGAAGGGCTGCTCCTTTACTTACGGCAGCAGCAAAAGCATCCATAGAGAGGGCTAGTGCAAGAATGAGTGTTGCATAGAAATTCATTAAAATAGCCTCGGTTGGGTAGTTCCATATACATATAAAACACCCCCAACCAATGGTGATTTTATATGTCTATGGTCTTGCCAACCGATTCGGCATTCGTACCACGTTTTATTAAAACGAGCATGTTGATACGAATTTCCCAGTAATATTCTGGAACAGGCTACTCCCCAATGACTGGGCTGGACGATAACATACTCGGAGTGAAAGGCAAAATATTTTGTGCAATGTTAAGTTATTTAATTGATAATAATTATCATTATCTTTCTTCTAATGAAAAATAAGGCTGATGTGATATTACAGCCTTATTTAATAGAAAGGAGAATATTATTTATTGCTCAGTAGAAATTTATAGATTTTTTCTAAATCGTCTAATTTTGTTACGGCTATGTATATTTTATTTACCTCAAAGTCTATCATTAAAATACCATCTTCGGATAAATTTATAGCTTTAATCTTTTCATAATAAAAAAGGCGATTGAAATAATAAAATCCTTCTTTTTTAAAGATAATTTTAGGTGAGCGTATATAGCCAAAGTATATTGAGATTAAAATAATAAACGATAATAAATAAGTTGTTAATGGGCTGCCTTGACTAGCTATATTATTATAAATCACAATGCTAACTAAGATAATAAATATTAAAGCATCTATACGATGTTTTCTTTTTAATTTTATAGTTAACAGCGTCTTGTCTTTGAAGTAGTGGATAAAAAACTCATCATAAATAGCAAAAGCGAACGCTAATAAAATTGAAGCTATCAATATGATGTCATTCAGGCTCATGTTTACTCCTGAGTTTCCTGATCTGTTTTGTAAGTGGGGGAGAGGAAATGCTTCCTCTCCCTATTTTCAGTTAATCAATTCTTCAATAAAACTATTTGGCTACACCAAGAAGACCGAAATAATAACCAATAATACCAATCACAAAGAAGCCGATAATAATCCATAAAGGGTTTACTTTTTTCCGTAATAGCCACATACATCCAAAAGTTAGCAATAGAGGTGCAAGCCCAGGCAGCAACTGATCAAGAATGGTTTGAACAGTGTTGATTTTTATCTCACCGGTTGTAGGGTCAGGAACCTTAGAGACAACCAGTGTAATGTCGATTTTTGTCCAACTATTAACCAGCGCCCCCATGACAAATAGACCCAGAATTGACGCGCCTTCTGTCATTTTTTGCAGGAAACCGCCTCCCATATCTTTGACGATATCTATTCCCTTCTTATAACCATATGCAACGCCATAATAACGGGTTAGTAAACGCACCAGATTGAACAGGACGAAAAATATAAATGGCCCGATCCAACTGCCACCTAAGGCAAGTCCGGCACCAAGAGCAGCAAAAACAGGGCGCACAGTTCCCCAGAAAATCGGGTCGCCCACACCGGCCAGTGGTCCCATCAAGCCGACTTTAATCCCGTTGATTGCAGCGGCATCAATGTCAGCACCGTTGGCTTTCTGTTCTTCCATTGCCAGAGTGACACCCAGAATAGGTGCTGCGACATAAGGATGTGTATTGAAGAACTCTAAGTGGCGCTTGATGGCCAGTTTACGTTCCTCAGTATTTTCAGGATAAAGGCGGCGGATGGCTGGTACCATTGAGAAACAGAAACCCAGCGCCTGCATACGCTCAAAGTTCCATGAACCCTGAAATAAGTTAGAACGCAGGAAGACAGCACGGATATCGCTTTGTGTCAGTTTTTTCTGACCCATGTTTATTGTATCTGACATGTTGTTCATCCTCTTAATCTAATTCGTTATCAAGGTTATTTGGGGTATTACCAGCAGGAGCGGCTGCCTGTGATTGATTGTATTTAGGGCTGAGCTGAATATACAGGATTGCCATAACTGCACCAATGACACCAAGTATGACGAGATTATGTACATATACCGCGACCACAAAACCCAGATAGAAGAATGGCATCAGGTAACCAGCACGCATCATGTTAATCACCATCGCATAACCAACAACAACAATCATGCCACCTGCGATATTCAGGCCCGTAGTAACGACTTCCGGAATTGAATCCAGCATATTTTGAACTTCAGATGTGCCGACAGACAGGGCGACAACCAGCGCAGGTAAGGCAATACGCATTGCCTGCAACACCAGAGCAGAGATATGAAGAGCTGTAATGGCCCGGAGATTGCCGTTTTCAGCGGCTTTATCTGCCGCGTGTTGGAAGCCGACAGTGAGGGTACGAACGATAATAGTGAGAACCTGACCCGCTGCCGCCAGTGGAATTGCCAGCGCAATACCTGCACCAACCTGTTGTCCACCAGCGATAACCAGAATAGTCGAAATGATGGATGCTAAAGCTGCATCCGGGGCAATCGCTGCACCGATGTTCATCCAGCCGAGAGCGATCATTTCCAGCGTCCCGCCGATGATGATGCCTTTTGTGACATCACCAAGGATCAGGCCGATTAATGTACAGGCAATTAATGGGCGATGGAATTGAAATTCATCAAGAATAGAACCCATACCTGCAATACAGGCAACGATGAATATCAAGAAAAGTTGAACAACGGTAATTTCCATTGTTTTCTCCTGTAACCAAATATAATTTGGTAAGAATTTTGTTGTTGAGTAATGGTTAGTAAAAAAATATCTTTATTTTTTTAAGCTTTTTTGAGTAAATCCATCATATTTAAACGCGCATCGCTGGCAACTTTACGTGCTTCAAGCTCTATACCGCGTGAATTCAGTTTTTCAAAAGCAGTGATATCAGTTGGATCAACAGAGATGGCGTTATTGATTTGGGTTTTACCCTGACGGAAAGCCATACCACCAATATTGACAGATTCCAGTGAAACCCCACCCTCTACAATACGCAGTACATCGGTAGGATTGGTGAATAACAGCATAACGCGTTCACCGGCGTATTTGGGATTGTTATAAACACGGACGCACTTCTCAACGTCGACCACATGCGCCCTGACGCCGGGAGGTGCGACCTGTTTTAATAAAGTGGAACGTACGGTATCCTGAGCAACTTCGTCACTAACTACAATGATACGCTTTACGTTAGTTTCTTTTGTCCAGCGGGTTGCAACCTGACCGTGAATAAGACGGTCATCAATACGTGCAAGTGCGATTTTCATATGACCGCCTGCAACTGGAGTGCTAACCTGAGATGCAACTGGAGCGGTTGGCTTGGCAGGTTCAGGTTTACTGGCCTCTTCTTCAGGCTCTGTTTTAAGAGCACGAATGCCTTCTCTTCCTGTTTCTAATGCAACAGCAACCAATTCTTCCATGGATGGGTCATCATCACGGCACATGAAGGCTTCAACCAACATTGGTACGTTTACACCCGTAATGATTTCGTAGTTTTTTTTGTCTACAGCAATCCGGTTTGCCGCATTAAACGGGCTGCCACCCCAGGTATCAACAAAAAACAAGAGCCCTTGCGTTGTATCAAGTGACTCCAGTCTCTTATTGTATTTCTCGAATAATGTATCGGCATTTTCACCGGGCACGAAGTCAATATAGGAAACGTTTTCTTGTTCCCCAATCAACATTTCCGTGGTACGTAGCAGTTGCTCTGCCGCAGCCCCGTGTGTGCCAATCATAATGGCTATACTCACTTGTTTTCCCCTTTCTGTAACAATCGAACTCGGATTTATTGCAAGCTCATGCTCAATACTTCCAACCTGTTTTACTATCAGTTAATAAACATAATAGTTACAAACATTATGTTTTATCGAGGTTCCATCCCAAGTATTTCATTTCTTATGGACTCTATTTTGTTACATAAGAAAATATGTCATTAGATTATCATTGGAATCATTCAAGAAAATTGCTATCAGTCAGAAAATTTAAGTCGAACTATTTTGATAGGTGAAAATAATATTTTAATTTTAATTATGGTAAATAAAAATTAATTAATTCTTTTATTTTTTTAATTTTCAGTCTTAACATCTGTTTCCGGTAACATTTTGTTAATTTTTAGATAAAAAGAAAGTGATGTCTTAAATAGGAAAGAGGAAAAAATGTACTTCTTTGATCCGTTTCAGCCAAAAAAAATCCCTACTGTATTAGCAGGGATTTTTCCGGATAAGCCAAATCTGAACTTAAAGAATGTCGCTATTTAACTTATGCCATATTGATAACTTACAGATTTGATTAGTCACACTGTACTTTTATGGCCAGACCACCACGTGATGTTTCACGGTATTTGGCATTCATGTCTTTACCAGTTTCGTACATAGTTTCAATAACCTTATCCAGTGAAACGCGTGGTTCACTGGTGCGGCGCAATGCCATACGAGCGGCATTGATCGCTTTAACTGAAGCGATTGCATTACGTTCGATACATGGAACCTGTACTTGTCCGGCAACTGGGTCACAAGTCAAACCAAGGTTGTGTTCCATGCCGATTTCAGCTGCAATGCACACCTGCTCAGGGCTTGCGCCGAGCAATTCTGCCAGACCTGCCGCCGCCATTGAACAGGCAACCCCAACTTCTCCCTGACAGCCAACTTCTGCACCGGAAATAGATGCATTCATCTTATACAGAATACCGATCGCACCTGAGGCTAAGAAGTAGCGCGTATACAGCTCAGGAGTAACCGGTTCGATGCAGTGGTTGTAGTAAGCCAGTACTGCTGGAACGATCCCACATGCGCCATTGGTTGGTGCTGTAACAACGCGGCCACCAGCGGCATTTTCTTCATTGACTGCCAAAGCAAACATGTTGATTAAATCAACAACATTCATCGGGTCATTTGAAAGTTTGTTTGATGATGTCAGCATACGATGCAAAGCCGCAGCACGGCGCGGTACACGCAGAGGGCCGGGTAAAACGCCTTCTGTATTCAGGCCTCGTTCAATACAGGCCTGCATGGTATCCCATACATCTGCAAAGTATTCAGCAATTTCTTCTTTGCTATGTAAATCCAGCTCGTTTTTCATCATCAGGCCGGAAAGCGACAGGCCTGTTTTGCTGCAATTCATCAGTAATTCAGCAGCAGAGCTGAATGGATAAGAAACAGGCTTTGTGTTCTGAGATGGCTTACCAAAATGCTCTTCATCAACAATAAAACCACCACCGATAGAGTAGTAGGTTTTGCTGTAAACATTTTCGTCACCTGCAAATGCATGGATTTGCATGCCATTTTCATGTAATGAAAGGTTATCGCTCCGGAAATTCATGCCTCCGTCACGAGGGAAATCGACTATATGTAAACCATTTGCCAGCGGCAAACGTTGAGTTTGCTCAACATCACGAATAAAACCAGGGATTGAATCAATATCAACAGTTGCAGGCATATTACCGGCCAACCCCATGATAATGGCGATATCCGTATGATGACCTTTCCCGGTTAATGAAAGTGAGCCGTATACATCAACAGCTACACGCGTGATAGAGGACATAAGCCCCTGGTTTACAAGATCATCGACAAATTGTTTTCCTGCTTTCATAGGACCAACAGTATGAGAGCTGGATGGGCCGATACCCACCTTAAACATGTCGAAAACGCTAATCACGCCAGACTCCTTAAAGAAGAAAGAGATATAGTATATTTATAATAAAGCGCGTTACTTTACTGTTATTTAGTGGTGTTGATAAAGGAGTTTACAGTTTTTTTTTAATTATAATAGTTATTGGTATGATTTCGGACAATAAATGTGCAAATAATGTTTGTTAGTGGTTATTTTTAGCTCTAATTTTGAACTTGTTGAGCCAGCCGATAAATAATTGAGGCAGTTAATCCCCAAATCATTTGCCCGCGATACCAGTAAAAGTAGATCCGATGTTGGCGGTTATGCTTCTTAACATCCAAATACTGGTAGTTGGGAAGGGAGAGTGCATCAAAAAGCGGGATTTCAAAAAAATTATCCACTTCTGTTGGATTGGCCTGAAAAGAGAAGGGAGGCGACACTAACCCGACGACAGGAGTGACATGATACCCGCTGCTGCTTTCCATAGGGGCTAATTGCCCCAGAACCTGTACCTGATGGTATGGAATATTGACTTCTTCTTCGGCTTCACGTAGCGCGGTAGCAGCCAGTGAATGATCTTCCGGGTCAGCCGCGCCACCGGGGAAAGCAATTTGCCCTGCATGCGAACGTAGATGCCGGGCCCGTTGGGTAAGTAACAGTGTAGGCTCGGGCTTACAAATAATTGGTAGTAATACAGCGGCATTCCGCTGATTGCTGACCGGATAGTCTGGTTGTACGGGAGTTTGCAGTTGAAACCGATGAATAAAATCAGAAAGAGATGTCATGATGTATGGAGTTCCCTTAATTTCGGTAAGATATGTCCAAGTTTATCGAATGTTTCCTGATACTCTTTTTCCGCAGTGCTGTCAGCTACGATTCCCCCACCAGCCCAGCAGTACATTTTTCCTTTTTCTGTCAATAGGGTGCGTATAGTAATATTACTGTCCATTGTACCGCAGAAACTAATATAGCCAATAGCTCCACAATATCCATGTCTGCGATGCGGTTCTAATTCTTCAATAATTTCCATGGCCCGGATTTTTGGAGCTCCCGTGATGGAACCTCCGGGGAAACAGGCTTGCAGTAAATCTGTTGCGTGATATTCGTCTGGTAATGTTGCAGTAATGGTACTGACAAGGTGATGGACAGCCGGAAAAGGCTCAACAACGAATAATTCGGGGACTTTAACTGATCCCGCCTCCGCTACACGCCCGATATCATTTCTGAGAAGATCAACGATCATCAGATTTTCCGCGCGGTCTTTCCGGGATTTGGCTAATTTTTCAGCTTGTAATCGATCTTTTTCCGGGTCTTGTTCACGTGGCAATGTGCCTTTGATCGGCCGGGTCTGGATTTTATTATCTTCCAGTAATAAAAAACGTTCGGGTGAAACACTGATAACGCAATTTTCATGCAAACGAATGAAAGCCGAAAAAGGAGCGCGATTAGATTCGTTGAGTTTCCTGAAAGCCTGCCATTCATCACCCTGATAATTTGCGTGAAAACGCTGTGCCAGATTAACCTGATAACAGTCGCCATTACGCAAATAACGATGAATATGCGCAATTTTTTCATGATATTGCTGTTCACTCATATTGGATTGCCATGCGCTGGTGAGGGCAAAATTTGTTTCGCGGTGCTGGGTGTGCGCTTCCAGCCATGCCAGGCGAGTATCAATATCGTGATAGCTTAATAAAGTTGCTTTTTGCTGGTGGTGGTCAATGATAAGGCACCAATCGTAGATCCCAATGGCCATATCCGGGAAATTCAATTCATTAATGGTTGTCGCTGGTAGCTTTTCAGTCCATCGCCCGAGATCATACCCCCATATTCCCAATGCTCCTCCCTGAAAGGGCAGGTCAGGATCAAACTGAGGGGTAATATTGCAGTCATTGAGATGTTTTTTTAGTAAAAGAAAGGGATCTTCTTGAGAATGAGAGACTGTATCATGACTTTTGATTTCGGTAGAGTTTCCTTGAGTCACAAGAGTGATGATTGGTTCAGCAACAATAATATCAAATCGATTATGTGAATGTTGAGCGGCTCCTGAATGTAGCAACATTGCCCAAGGAGAGGCGGAAAGAGGAGCAAAATAGCTGGCTGCAAGATCAGGAAAATAAGGTAACTGACGTTTTTGTAATGCAATTTTCATGGTGGAACCCGTATTGGCAGGGCAATTCAAAATTAACTGATTAATTGGGGGGAGATTATCATAGAATGGTGCACTGGTTCACTTGCTGTCATACTGCAACTTAAAATTGATTGTGTATATAATCACAATTATCATCAGTTATTACTATATATTAGAGGTAAACGCTATGTTTTCGGGTATGCCGGCACTGTCCCATGAAGAACAACAAATTGCTGTAGAAAGGATCCATCAACTTATTTCTGAAGGAATGAGTAGCGGAGAAGCAATCGCGATTGTGGCTCAGGAACTGAGAGAAAAACATCAGGATAAAGAGCAGATCCATGTTTTGTTTGAGGATGACGTAAAATAGTCACAACGCATTTTTAACAAAACTCACATAATTACTTTCTATTACATGTTAGTTTAACCTAACATTAATCCATACTATTTGGATGGTAATAGGAGGTAACATGAAGATAAAACAATTCATCCATCGTGCAGGGTTATTGAATGTGGCCGTTGCACTTTCTTTTACGTTTACAACTGCTGTATCAGCTGTTGAAAATGACCATGTCGCTAAATTTGTTTCCTGCAAAAATCTGACTAAAGATCAAATAGCCGCACAAGTTAAACAAGATTTCCTGCAAAATCGTCTTAATCACTGGGATAAGGACAGGAAACAATTAGGTACTGCAAAACCCGTAGCATGGGTAAATGTCAACGATATTACCGGTGATAAAGACGCATTGCAGGTTCCGTTAGTTGTCAGGGGCACTAAAAATGACAAAAGCTATAATGTCACAATTGATTGCCAGAAAGAGACTATCAGCTATAGTGAAACCCGGTAATTAAAGAGTCATGATAGCTTCATATGTGTTCGGGATACTAGAAACGTATCCCTTTTTATGCCTTTCTTCTTTCAGTTTGCCTATTTGTTGGTTGTACTCTCTTATTCCTACTACTAATGAGTTATGCTTCCGGGGGATCAATTAAAGGCTCCTGCTTCCCAATGGAGCCACTTTTGGTTGCTCCGGCAACTTTGTCACTCTCTTACTGGCGGACACAATTTGGAACCCAGTGGGTGTATCTGATTAAGAGGTCTCTATGACGGAATTACGGAAACTTTATCCGGCTTATGATGCATATAAGACTGGCTATCTGGATACCGGCGACGGGCACCAGATTTACTGGGAACTGTGTGGTAATCCTAAAGGTAAACCTGCGGTATTTATTCACGGAGGACCAGGCGGAGAAATAGCCCACTACCATCGGCAGCTATTCAACCCTGAACATTACCATGTCATGTTATTTGACCAACGTGGTTGTGGGCGCTCTAAGCCTCATGCAAGCCTTGAGAATAATACAACCTGGCATCTGGTAGATGATATTGAACGCTTACGTACACTAATGGGCGTTGATAATTGGCTGGTTTTTGGTGGTTCATGGGGTTCAACATTATCTCTGGCTTATGCCCAGAAACATCCTCATGCTGTATCAGAGCTGGTATTAAGGGGAATATTCCTACTCCGGCCTCAAGAATTGCAATGGTATTATCAGGAAGGTGCTTCCCGATTTTTTCCGGAAAAATGGGAACGTATATTATCCATTCTTTCTGAAGAAGAGTGTGCAGATGTGATTAGTGCTTATCAAAAACGTCTGACAAGTAGTGATCCCGTCGTACAGTTGGAAGCCGCTCAACTATGGAGTACCTGGGAAGGTGAAACTATCACACTGTTACCTTCTGAACATACAGATTCATTTGCAGAAGAACAGTTCGCTCTGGCAATTGCACGTATTGAAAATCATTATTTTATCCATAACGGTTTTATGGATGAGACGCAACAGCTATTAGATCATATTGATGCTATCAGGCACATTCCAGCAGTCATTATTCATGGGCGCTATGATATGGCATGTCAGGTACAGAATGCTTGGGATCTGGCAAAAGCATGGCCAGAAGCCGAGCTCCATATTATTGAAGGAGCAGGTCACTCTTTTGATGAACCGGGTATTTTGCATCAGTTAATCAAGGCAACGGATAAGTTTGTCGGAAAGTAGATAAGGTAACCACTTGCTCACGCAGTGGTTACTTTTTACAATTTTTTAATTGCTATTTTTTAACGGCTTTTGGGCTCGTAAGGTAAACGTGATAAAGACCTTGATTGCTGACGGTAATGCCTCAACCGCTGCTGAAAATATTCCCTCAGATGTTGTGGCTGGGTTTGCTCAACATTATCCGGAATGACAGGCATATTATAACGCTCTTTAAATGCAACCCCTGATGCAGCTAAATCAGTGTTGACTTTGTCCATCTCACCTTTTGATAGCCTGGCTAAATTATGCTCTATCATATTGTCTCCAAAAAATACTATGTATACCTTTCGTCTCTCAAGTTGATTCTTGAAATCTATAAGATATATCCTCAGGAGATAAAATTAATGGAGTCTCGTTCATTTAGCAAGCTGTTATTTGAATAAAAAATAGTCGAGTGAATATTAATAATATCAATTATCATTTCTATTAAATTGGTTTTATTTTAATAAATATTAAATCAAATAAAATTGATTATTATTTCATTATATTTAATGAGATTTATTCTTGTTAGGGGGTGAGATTAACTTATTAATTATCAATGAGTTATTTATTATTAATTTATTTTTGTTTTATTGGTTTTTAATAGGCATAATATGCTCCAGTTAATTAATCATCAGGAGATTGGGCTAATGTTAAAACAAGAAATGATCACGAAATTAAATGAGCAATTAAATCTGGAATTTTATTCTGCTAATTTATATCTGCAAATGAGTGCATGGTGTAGTGATAAAGGGTACGAAGGAGCGGCAGCATTTCTGAGAGCCCATTCACAGGAAGAAATGCAGCATATGCAACGCTTATTTGATTATCTGGGCGATACTGGAGCAATGCCTGTACTGGGCGCAATTCAGGCTCCACCTGTTGAATTCAGTTCCATTTCTGATGTATTCAATCAGACCTATGAGCATGAAAAACTGATCACTGAAGAGATTAATAAACTGGCTCACCTGGCGATGACAACTCAGGATTATTCTACTTTTAACTTCTTACAGTGGTATGTTTCTGAGCAGCATGAAGAAGAGAAATTATTCAAATCTATTCTGGATAAACTGGGTATGGTGGGTGAAAGTGGTAAATCTTTATTCTTACTGGATAAAGACTTGAAAGGATTATCTGTTCCTGCACATGCAGCCCATGCCTGAGAAAGGTTTATAATAAACTAGCCTCTATCTGTCTGATGGATTTTTGGACCGTGACTTCTGTTTTTTGACTATGTCAAGCAGGATTCACGGTTTTTTCGTTTTATTTTCCACTATTGTTTTTGCGTGGTGCTTCACAGGTCCGGTCTTTTACCACAGATTAAACTTGTCTTTTGATATAGAATCCTCTCAATTATAAAATTCGTCTTTATATTAAAGGGTTATATATTTATGACTATTTTTAGCATTCGTTCATTTTGGACTAAGTTATCTGCCTTGGTTGTTTTGTTTGTTGGAATATCCTGCCAACAGGCTTTAGCGCATGCCAATTTAAAAGATCAAACTCCGGCTGAAAATACAACTGTTGAAGCTGCACCACAAGCTATAACTCTGAGTTTTTCAGAGCGCATTGAACTCGGGTTTAGCAAAGTAAAATTAATTGGTCCGGAAAAAGAAGAGATTAAAACAGGAAAACTGGAGCTTGATCCGGAGACTAAAACCAAGTTGATTCTGCCGGTTGAAGCCAAACTGTCCGCCGGAGAATATCGCGTTGACTGGAGTGTATTGTCAGTCGATGGTCATAAAACAAAAGGTGTCTATAACTTTACTGTAAGATAATGATTTCACTCGAGGCATTATACGTACTCTGCCGTTTCTTCCACTTTGTGGTTGTAATGCTAATGTTCGGGCTTAGCCTGTTCATTACCTTACTTGCATCAGGCCACTTTTCAGTATTGATTAGAAAACGGCTGAAGTCTGCTTTAGGGATTAGTACGGTACTGGCTTTTATTACTTCAATCGTCTGGTTTATCGTACAGGCTGGGCTGATGGGAGACGGCTGGCACGATGCTTACCAGCCTGAAATATGGCAGGCCGTATTAGGAACCGCTTTTGGCAAGGTATGGCAGTGGCAATTGTTGGCTGCAACACTTGCTGTGGTAGGAATACTCTTTTTACGTACTGATGCCGGTAGTTCTCAAGTAAACCACTTTTTATTATTAGGCTGCTCTGTTGTCTTGCTTTCAAGCCATGCCTTCATTGGGCATGCTGCTATGTATGAAGGAGAACTTGGTCAACTGCTTCAACTGAATCAGGTTGTCCATTTACTCAGTGCAGGTTATTGGTTTGGTGGGTTATGGCCGTTTTTGCTGTGTTTGCAATTTTTACGTTTGAAAAGTAGTGCTGGCTTGAATTCAACTCCTGGCAAGGTGGGGGGGGATGACACAAAGAATCGTTTTTATGATGAAAGTGTTGCTGCGATGAGACGATTTTCTAATTATGGGCATCTGGCCGTTTTTTTGGTGATTGCCACAGGCATTGTCAGTAGCATCATTTTAATTCCGGGCTGGCCGGTTTTTGATGTCCCGGCCTCCGAATACCAATCAATGTTATGGCTAAAAATAATATTGGTCACAATTATGGTCATCTTAGCCTTAATCAATCGTTATATCCTAGTGCCTAAATTAAAGCAAAAAGGGCGCTATGAATTGCTAATGATCAACAGTTGGCTGGAAATCATTCTGGGAACAACTGCCCTGCTATGTGTTGCTATTTTTGCAACAGAACCTCCTGTGTGATCCTTATTTACATGCGGTATATTCCATTTTGGTCGGTTTAGCCACTTTTCAACTGTATTTCGTATTAAATGCATAAGCGCAGAGTTTCTGCGCTGCCATTTCCTTGCGGGTATAGTGTAGTGCAGTTAAGTGTATTGGTTATGGTAATGAGTGTAGTCTTAGCTATATAAACAGGGAAAAGGGCGTTAGAATTCGGGTTGTGTATTTATCTGGGGAATAACAATGAAACGAGTATTTTGTGTTTTATCTTTTTTGTTTTTTTCTTTTCAGGGGATAGCGGCTCCAATACAAACTGTAAGTAAATTACAGTTTGGTAAGCAATGGGCTTTCACCCGTGAAGAGGTTATGCTTGATTGCCGTTCAGGAGGTGCATTGTTCGTGATAAACCCCAGTACGCTTATGCAATACCCACTTAATGAACGAGCAGAAGAACTTGTGCAAGCCAATCAAGTGATTGCAACACCGCTAAGTACAATACTTCTAGATGATCCTGAACATAATAATCAAAAAATGAGCATTGAACCATTTCAAAAGGCAGCCATGTCTTTATGTGATTATAAATTAGGTGATAAAAAAGATAGGTGATTTTTATTGCTAATATGAATGAAATGTCAATTAATGTGCTAATAAATTAATCAAAATTGGTAAATTACCATGTGTCAACTACTCTTTAAGAGGTAAGTTGTTCTACGTCTCAATGGCATTTTAGCGCACGGCTCTCTAACAGAGCCATTTTCCCTAGGCCGAGTAGAGGAATGAGCTCGGCCTTTTTTTATTATGCTTACCATAATTAGTGAATAATTTTACTCTTTTTTCACAGGATCATGTTTTTCCTAATTTGTATAATTTGTTCAGTAGGCTTTGAGTGGCAATAATGTAGTGACAAACAAACACAAAAAAATCGCAATAAACAACCATTCGTCGGTAGAGAGAATATTGGATAATAATTTGAACAGGAACACGGTTTGGACTGCAAATCAGGTAGTTTTATAATATAAGCTGTGATAACTAACTGAATTTTAAAAGTGAATACTGGTAAAATTCTCGAAAGAAAATTCTAATTCTGTGCTTCAGACTTTAAGCTGGGGCAGCGAATACAAGGGGTAGCAGAAAATTTATCGGAGTGACTGATATCTTTAATAAGAATCCCTGTTCGTTAATTTATTGTTGTTCATTTGTTGTTCTTGACTACTTTGTATAGGTGTATATGGATAAGTATAAACTCTATGAGAATTTATCAGATAGCTTGATGGCATTATTATCAGGTGAGTATAACCTGATCGCGTCTCTCGCAAATACAAGTTCATTGTTATATGAACATTTGGATAATGTTAATTGGGTTGGCTTTTACTTGGTAGATGGTGATACCCTAGTTTTAGGGCCATTTCAGGGCAAAATTGCCTGTGTTCGTATTCCTATAGGGAAAGGGGTATGCGGAACCGCTGTAGAAAAGAATAGTATTCAGCGTATTTCTGATGTACATGCTTTTCCTGGTCATATAGCCTGTGATGCCAATAGTAATGCTGAAATTGTCCTTCCTTTGGAAATTAATGGGCAAGTTATTGGCGTTCTTGATATCGACAGCACGGTTTTTGACCGGTTCGATGAATACGATGAACATGGCTTGAAAGCCCTTGTTAGCAGGCTTTGTGAGCATTTGGGGCAATGTGTTGTGCCAAAATATCTGCAACAGAATGTAACTTAACTTATGTATGACGTGGCATTTATCGGCAACACCATTATAATGTCGCCTGTTCATGCCTGCGCTGGTTGGCAAAACCGTTGTAATCAGGAAATTTCATGGAAAATCAACCTAAGTTGAACAGTAGTAAAGAAGTCATTGCTTTTTTGGCTGATCGTTTCCCGTTATGTTTCGCCGCAGAAGGTGAAGCACGTCCTTTGAAAATCGGGATCTTTCAGGATATCGTTGAACGTATTCAGGGCGAAGAGTGTTTAAGTAAAACACAACTCCGTTCTGCTCTGCGCTTGTATACTTCCAGTTGGCGTTACCTTTATGGTGTAAAAGAAGGTGCTCAACGTGTTGACCTTGACGGTAATGCATGTGGTGAGCTGGAAGCTGAGCATATTGAACATGCGCGCCAGCAGTTAGCGGAAGCTAAAGCTCGTGTACAGGCTCAACGAGCTGAGCAACGTGCCAAAAAACGTGAAACAGAAAACGTATCTGACAAGAAAAGCGAACGTCCTGTGAATAAAAAGGCTGCGCCTCGTCGCCGTCCGGAAGCAGGTAAAAAGGATGATAAACGTCCAACTCGTCCGCAAGAGCGTCCGCAGCAATCGCGTAAACCAGCAGATAAAACTAGCAAAAAAATTGCACAACCTGAGTTAACCTCAGTTACAGATGTATCCTCTTTGAAAGTCGGGCAGACAATCAAAGTAAATGTAGGAAAAAGCCTAATGGATGCTTCTGTGCTGGAAATTGCGAAAGATGGTGTAAGAGTGCAGTTACCTACTGGTCTGGCAATGATTGTACGCGCAGAACACTTAAAGTTCTGATACGGAGGCCAACTTGGGCATGAACAAACTCATTACTTTGGCTTTCGTTTTAGGGCTATCATTTTTTGGTACAGGGTATGCAGATACTGTCAATGATGGCGCTGCTCGTAGTAATGCTTCTGTACCTGTTGCCGGAACAGCAATTGGGAATAATCAGCTTACTGTTACTATAAATCAGTTACCCGATCTAAAACCGGAACCACAACATGCGACAGTAAGTAAACGGGTTGTTTCCCGTTTTCTCAGTTCTCACTACCGACATTTCAATCTTGATGCCGATTTCTCAGGCAAGATCTTTGATCGTTACTTAAATATGCTCGATTATGGGCATAATATTTTTTTGGCATCAGATATCGCGCAGTTTGCCACACAAAAAGGGCTTTTGGGTAAAGAGCTTGAAAATGGTGATTTACACCTTCCATATACATTATTTAACTTACAGCAAAAACGTCGTTTTGAGCGCTATCAATATGCTCTTTCCAGGTTAGAGCAGCCTATCCGCTTAGATGGAAATGATAAGCTAGAGACTGAACGTGATAAAGCACCGTGGCCTACGAGTGTTGAAGAATTAAATAATCTTTGGGATGCAAAGATTAAGTCAGATTGGATAAATCTTAAACTCTCAGGGAAAAATGACAAAGAGATCAAGGAAACGCTGACAAAACGCTATAGGACGTTACTGAAACATTTGACTCAGAGTAAAAGTGAAGATGTTTTTCAAATCATAATGATGGCTTTTGCTCGTGAAATAGATCCTCATACTAGCTACCTTTCACCTCGTAATACAGAGCAGTTTAATTCAGAGATGAGCCTTTCACTTGAAGGGATCGGTGCTGTTTTACAATATGATGATGAATATGTAACCGTTCGCTCACTTGTAGCGGGAGGGCCGGCAGCCAAAAGTAATTTGCTCAAAGTCGGGGATAAAATTATTGGGGTAGGGCAGGCAGGTAAACCTATTGTAGATGTTGTTGGTTGGCGCTTGGAAGATGTTGTTGCTCTGATCAAGGGGCCAAAAGGCAGTAAAGTCCGCCTTGAAATTATTCCAAGTGCAAAAGGGGCAAAAAATCATATTATTACGTTAACTCGTGAAAATATTCGCCTTGAAGACAACGCAGTTAAAATGTCCGTTAAAACTGTTGGTAAAGAAAAAGTGGGGGTTCTTGATATTCCCAGTTTTTATGTTGGTTTGACTAATGATGTAAAAGTACAACTGCAAAAACTAACTAAGCAAAATGTTTCTGCCATTGTTATTGATTTGCGTGGTAATGGTGGTGGCGCGCTGACAGAAGCTGTTTCACTTTCTGGTTTATTCATCACAACTGGTCCGGTTGTACAAATCCGAGATAATACAGGGCGGATTAAAGAAGATTCAGATAATGATGAAGCGATATATTATAAAGGCCCTTTGGTTGTTTTAGTTGATAATTTAAGTGCATCTGCATCTGAAATTTTTGCAGCTGCTATGCAAGATTACGGTCGTGGGTTAATTGTTGGTGAGCCGACTTTTGGCAAAGGGACAGTTCAACAATATCGTTCCCTGAATCGCATTTATGATCAAATGCTCAGCCCTGACTGGCCGGCAATTGGTTCAGTGCAATATACTATTCAGAAGTTTTATCGGATAAATGGTGGTAGTACTCAGCTTAAAGGTGTGACACCTGATATTCTTATGCCAACAGGGGCAGAGCCTACTGATATAGGTGAAAGTAAGGAAGATAATGCTTTGCCTTGGGATAGTATCCAGCCAGCAGTTTATTCTTCTTCAAAGAATATTTCAGAGTTAGTACCATCATTAACTAAACTGCATCGCCAGCGTATCGCTAATGATCCTGAATTTAAATATATTGACCAGGATATCGCCTATTACAAGGTACTAAAAGCTCGCCATGGTGTTTATTCATTAAACTATGCAGAGCGAGAGAAAGAAAATAAAGAGTATGAGGCGATTAAACTAAATCGTATCAATGAGCGCTTCAAACGAGAAGGCAAAAAACCACTAGTGTCACTTGATGACTTAGCAAAAGATTATAAAGGGCCAGACCCTTACTTAGACGAGTCCGTACAAATTGCTCTGGATCTGGCTCACCAGCCAGTTGAAATAACTCAGAATAAATAGTAGTGGTTTTAAATATCACAATACAAAAAAGCCGACTTTATAGTCGGTTTTTTTACTTTTGTATTATTGGCTGGATCTTATGTAAAATTGTAAAGTTACGTTGATTCTATCGCTTAATATCTTAAAGAAATTGAATAATATGGTCTTAGTCCCCATCTTATGATTTACTTTTAGTTGAACTGTTTGATTATTAAAGGAAGCAAATTTATATGATGAGAATTGCCCTGTTCCTGCTCACCAACCTTGCCGTTATGGTTGTGTTTGGGATAATACTTTCACTTACGGGAGTACAGCGAAGTAGTGTTGCCGGCCTTATGATTATGGCTGGTTTGTTTGGTTTTGGTGGTGCATTTATTTCTTTGTTAATGTCAAAATGGATGGCATTACGTTCTGTTGGTGGGCAGGTTATTGAAAAGCCGTCTAACGAAATGGAATTCTGGCTGATGGAAACTGTTCGCCGTCAGTCCGATCAAGTCGGTATCACTATGCCACAGGTTGCTATCTATGATGCACCGGATATTAACGCATTCGCTACAGGAGCGCGCCGTAATGCGTCTTTAGTGGCTGTTAGTACAGGCTTGCTGAATAATATGAGCCGTGATGAAGCTGAAGCTGTTATTGCTCATGAGGTTAGCCATATCGCTAATGGCGACATGGTAACAATGACGTTGTTACAAGGGATTGTAAACACATTCGTTATCTTTATCTCACGTATCATTGCACAAGCAGCTGCAAGTTTCTTGTCCAGCAGTGACGATGAGAGCGAAAGCAGTAGTAATGGCAACCCTATTGTTTATATGATCCTTTCCATGGTTTTGGAAATTGTATTTGGCATTCTGGCAAGTATTATTACCATGTGGTTCTCTCGTTATCGTGAATTTCACGCAGATGCAGGCTCAGCAAAACTTGTCGGGCGTGAGAAAATGATTGCTGCATTACAGCGTCTCAAAACAAGCTATGAGCCTCAGGAAGAAGGCAGCATGATGGCGTTTTGTATCAATGGCAAATCGAAGAGTTTTAGTGAGTTATTCTTATCTCACCCACCATTGGATAAACGTATTGAAGCGTTGCGTAGTGGCGAATATATTAAGTAATACTGCTTGGCTTGCATCTATTTAAAAGATGAGAATCTAAACAGTTAAATGAAAAAAGCCGGGATTTATCATGAATCCCGGCTTTTTTACCACTATTTAATCCTGATCAAATAACTTTTTATCAGTTTTACCCATTAACTGACTGGTAATTGTACCGGCAGTCATAGCTCCGTTAACATTCAGAGCAGTACGCCCCATGTCAATCAGTGGTTCAACAGAGATTAATAAAGCGACTAAAGTAACAGGCAATCCCATCGCTGGTAGAACAATAAGTGCGGCAAACGTAGCACCACCACCAACACCAGCCACACCGGCAGAGCTGATAGTTACAATCCCCACCAGAGTTGCAATCCATAAAGGGTCAAAAGGATCAATACCAACTGTTGGAGCAATCATAGCCGCTAACATAGCAGGATAAATTCCTGCACAACCATTTTGGCCGATAGTCGCACCGAATGAGGCGGAAAAGCTGGCTATAGACTCAGGAACACCAATGCGACGTGTTTGCGTTTCTACATTTAACGGAATACTTGCAGCACTTGAGCGGCTGGTAAAAGCAAATGTCAGAGCAGGACCTGCCTTTTTCAAGAATTTTAGCGGGTTGATACCTGTTATAGCTAAAAGAATACCGTGTACAACAAACATTAAACCTATAGCAATGTAGGAAGCAACAACAAAGTTACCTAATTGGGCAATATCATGAATATTAGAACTGGCAACTACTTTGGTCATTAATGCCATTACTCCGTATGGGGTAAGGCGCATAACCAGCCTGACTAGTTTCATTGCCCATGCTTGCATAGTATCAATCGCGATAAGAGCTCGTTCACCGCGTTCATGGTCATCTTTCAGCATTTGCAGAGCTGCAATTCCCAAAAATGTTGCAAAAATGACGACGCTGATAATTGAGGTCGGATTTGCTCCAGTAAGATCTGCAAATGGATTTTTGGGAATAAAAGAGAGGATTAGTTGCGGTACACTCAGGTCTGAAACCCGATTAATATAGCTTGTCTCAATTGCTGACAGACGAGCAGTCTCTTGTGTCCCCTGAACTAATCCAGCAGCGGTCAATCCAAACATATTGGCGATAACAACACTGATTAAAGCAGAAATCGCTGTGGTAAACAGTAAAGTACCAATAGTCAGCAAGCTGATCTTACCTAAGGAAGATGCCTTATGCAGACGTGCAACTGCACTTAGTATAGAAGCAAAGACTAATGGCATAATGACCATTTGTAACAATTGCACATAACCATTGCCGACGATGTTGAACCATTTAATTGATTCTTTCACGATCGGGTTATGTGCACCATAGATAACATTTAATGCTAATCCAAAAAAGACACCAACAACTAAGGCAATAAGAACTTTTTTGGATAGACTCCATTGATCTGAACTCGTTTTTGCTAATATAACGAGTAGTGCTGTAAAAACCAGCACATTAATAATGAGTGGTAAATTCATCCCTAGTCTCCAATATTCTGACTAATATTCTTGTATGGTATGTATTCACTTCGAGTTATAGCGAGAAGTTTTACCATTATTTTATTAAAGAATTATGGTATCAATATAAGTATTAGCTTTCTTATAATTTTAGAGAATATAATATAATTATTTGTCACTAAATAGCACTATTAGTTATATGTATTTATGGGATTTGTTCTGCTTTCGTTCAATGTTAGCCAATATGTGAGTGGGGCCGCCTCAGAGAATATGAAGCCATTGGAGTTATCTGATTAATATATAAGTTTATTTATCAACAATGGCAAGCTGTAACTCAGAAGTTAGATACCAGATAGTGAAATTAATAAGCAAAAATAAAGAAATAATATTTATGTTTTTGATTGGTCCTATTATTAAAATAGGACCATTATTTGATTAAAAGTAAACTCAATTATTTGTACAAATTTTGTAATTTATCAAGGTGTAGTTTATCGAATTGCAATTTATCTAAATAATCCATAAATGAAATATTGATATGTTGTGGAATAAGAATAGCAATTACTACAAGTAAAACTGCTATAAAGCGCTCTGCTTTTTTGCGTTCTTTTCCTCTCAAGATAGGAATTCGAAAACGCATTTTCAGTGGCCATAAGAGAGGAATGCCTGCGGGGGTCAGCATATCTGCGATTAGGTGGCTAATATACCCTATGAGCATGGCATGGATAAAATCAGTTGGTATAGGCCACTCAGGGGGTATTTCAGCCTGAAACAGAACAATACCGACTGTCAGAGCCAGTAAGCTATGAGTGAACCCTCTGTGCCCGCAAAGCCGTGCAATAGGAATGGAAATAAAGCGGAATAGTCTACCTAAAGTTGAATGTGGATGATCAATATCTGGTAATAAAGAAGCCAAAAGTACACCGGGAATCATATGGAACCAATCCCCCTGTGCTATTTCTGGAGTGATTTCTAGCTGGTGAGCCAATACAAGGCTGGCAACTGAAAAGAGAAGGTGTCCTTCTGCTGTCATAATTATTTATACTAGATTGTTTGTTGTATTGATTACTGGAGCTGATTGCTGTTTATGCATACAGTGCACTAGTATAGAGGGTTTTGTCCTGGTTGAACAGGGGGTAAACAAGAAAAATCTTTTATTTATTAACATATAACACTAATATTTAACTGGCCCTTGCCCAGAGCATATATCTATACTCAATGGATTTTACATTGCATCGTGGCGGCAAGGGAGCAGCAAATTAGTCAAAAATGAACTTGCCCAGCCAATAAAAAGGAAATTTGAAAGGCGAAGAGTATATGCTTCTGGTGATTAATTCACTTACTTTCGCGTTACGACTTGAAATCTTTTGGATATATGCGCATGAGGAGTATCAATGACGTATTCACAGGCAAGGTATGTAGCCATCACAAAGCGGTTATTGGGTTGGGTTATTTTTATACCCGCTTTTTTGTCAACTCTAGTTTCAGTAGTCAATTTGGTATGGCTGCATGGAGTTAAAGGTGATGGTATTAACGCAGTCTTGAATGATTTCTTAAAAATGATGGCTGACGTGATTAAGTTCAACACACCATTTTTAGATTTTTTCTGGAGACATTCTCCAATACCAGATTATATGGCAGTTATCACAGGAGCGAATGTTAGTTTTTTAGTCATCTATTTCCTGATGTTTGTTGGTTTGGCGATGAGTGCATCTGGTTTGAGGATATACCGTCAATTCAAATTTATTAGGGAACAGATTGAAGATCATGTGATCCTGGAGAAAGCAAAAGAAAGTGATGTCACTAAAGAACAGCTGGAAGCTAAGGTGGAATTCCCACGCCACTCATTATTCAGTCAAATATTCACTCTCTATATATCACCTATTATTATTGGTGCAATTGCTTATTTTTTATCAAAATTATTAGGTTGGTGATGCAATATCATAGCTGCGGGATACTGAGTTCCGCAGCTACATTGTATCTGTTGTTTTTCAGATTGCTTCTTTGTTGGCAATGTTTGCTCCTCCCTGTCAGTATTTTCATAAACACTACTCCAGTGGGTTTGCTTTCTTGCCACTACTTTGCAGTTTGAAATTTATTAATTACATATATATCTGTTCATAAATTTCACAAAGAGAAATTAATATAATTAATCTTTTGTTATAGTTTAACTTTCTTATCTCCTTTGATTTTTATTAATAAAATAATAAACAAGCAAATTTCGATTGGTCTAGTTAACTCTTCGATTAGATTTTAAATCTGATTATTTAGCTATTCTGAATCAGATCGGATTTTTATTCGGATAATATATTATCGATGATACTTTGTGCAGTGATAAAATTATCACCGCCAAAAAGGTTACAGCGATTCAATAAATAATAGAGTTGATAGAGAGGCTGCCGTTCGATGAAATCTGTCGGTAGTGGCCAAACGCTTTGATAGCCATCAAGAACCTGTAGAGGGAGTTCAGGGTAAAAAGGGAGCATAGCGAGATCACACTCACGATCACCCCAATAACATGCAGGATCAAATGCAACGACACAATTGTGATTTAAAGATGCGCAATTCGTTGGCCATAGATCACCATGCAATAAAGATGGTTCAGGTTGATGAGAGTGCAGTTTATTACTGATTTTTTCAACAATTGCATCGATGTTTCCGAATACCATGCCATTATCTGATGCAAGTTGTAATTGCCAGCCAATACGCTTTTCTGCATAAAATTGGTTCCAGCGTTTTTGCCATCCATTAGGCTGGATTGTCGTTCCAAGCATGTTGTCAAAATCAAAACCAAATTTGGGTTGTTCATTCCATTGGTGAAGCCGGGCAAGTTGCTGGCCAAAGCAGTACGCGTTGTGGGCATCAAATGGCTTGATAGGAAGATATTCGAGTAAAAGGAAGCTATGATTACGGTCATGCCCAACGCCATAGACCTCAGGTACTTTGGTTGTGTTGCTACGGGCTAATAATTCCAGTTGTTCTGCCTCTGTTTTAAAGATAGGCAACATTTCTTTCGTATTGGATTTAACAAAGATATGCTGATCGCCGTACTCAACAGACCAAGAACGGTGAATATCTCCTCCTGATAATTCCGTTTTGTTGCGGATTTCTGCCTCTTCAAAATGTTCACTTAATAGACGGCTAACAGTTTGCCACATGACTCACCTCATTAAGTTGACAATTACTATGCTCATATTACATACAGATGCAGTGGTTGAACAGTTTAAAACAGAATTTAAATCCTGATTAGCGGGCCATATTTAAATTAGATATAGGCCCCCTAATTTGATTTTACTGAAGACTCACACTGATGGGGATAATATATCCTTGGACTGTTTTCTATGCATTTTCTTTCTGGCTAATTTTATTTGGTCATAAATAACGGCAAATGCGAAGAAAATAGCCTGAATGATAACAATGCATGCGCCGGTTTCACCATCAATGTGGAAGCTGACTATTGTACCAAAAACACTGGATGTGACTGATGCTATTATGGCAACAATCATCATACGTTCAAAATTCCGACATAAGATAAAAGCAATAATCCCGGGAGATATTAACATTGCAATAACCAGAATAATCCCAACAGCTTGTAATGAGGCAACAATGGTTAGAGCCAAAAGAGATAATAAGCCATAGTGCAGCAGTTTTACTGGTAAACCGACAACTTTTGCCTGATTAGGATCAAAGCAATAGAGCATGAAATCCTTACGTTTCAGAAGAACAATGGCCAGAGTGAACCCTGCAATGCACATTATTTGGATCAGCTCATTTTGGGTAATACCGAGGATACTGCCGAATAGAATATGGGTCAAATGTTGTTCTGTATCTATGCGGGTAAAAAGTACCAGACCAAATGCAAACATGCCAGAAAACACAACACCCATGACGGTATCTTCCTTAACCCGGCTATGCTCTTTCAGATATCCAGTGGCAAATGCGCAAAATATTCCAGAAAGGAAAGCACCTATTGCAAGTGGTATTCCTGCAACAAATGCCAGAACAATGCCCGGTAATACTGCGTGGGAAATGGCATCTCCCATCAATGACCAACCTTTCAGCACTAAATAGCACGATAGTACGGCGCAGACAGTCCCTACGACAATCGCAGCCACAATGGCACGTTGCATAAAATCATGCATAAAAGGTTCCGTGATGAACTCAATCAAGGTATTCATGAGTGCTCTCCCTGAGTAAGTGCCTGAGATTCTTTTCTGGCGCGTTGGCGAGAGGCCAGCATACCGTGCTTAGGTGCAAAGAAGAAAGCCAGCAGGAAAATCAGCGTCTGTAATGTAACGATGACTCCTCCGGTTGCACCATTAAGGAAATAACTAATATAAGCACCTATACAACTGGTTAAAGCACCTATGGCAACTGAAATGATAAGCAAGTTCTTAAAACGGTCTGTCAACAGATACGCAGTTGCTCCAGGAGTCACGACCATAGCAATAACCAAAATAGCGCCAACTGTCTGTAAGGCTGCAACAGTGCAGGCGCTTAATAAAGTGAAGAAAATAATTTTCAGGCGTAATGGGGATAACCCGATAGATCGGGCATGATTTTCATCGAAGAACACAACTAGCAGATCTTTCCAGAGCAACATCAGAACAATAAAAGATACAGCAATAATGATTTCTACCTGCAATACATCTTCATCAGCGATCCCCAGAATATTGCCGAGGATGATGGTTTGTACATTAACGGATGTTGGATTTAAAGAAACGATCAATAATCCGGCAGCGAAAAAAGTGGAAAATATAAACCCAATAACGGCATCTTCACGTAATCGAGTGATGTGGCGTACGAGAGTCATCGACAATGCTGCAAGCATACCGGTAAAAAAAGCACCGCCGGCATAAGGCAAACCGAGAGCATAGGCACCGGCAACTCCGGGCACCACAGAGTGGGAGAGGGCATCCCCCATTAGTGACCAGCCTTTTAGCATTAAATAGGCTGACAAAAATGCACAGACAGCGCCGACAATGGCACTTACCCACATGGCTTTCACCATATAGTTATAATTAAATGGCTGTAGTAATAGTTCCATCATAACTGTTCGTCCTTCTGTTTTTGACTTTGTCGTGGAGGAACATGATTGTCATGACCGTAAAATACGGCAGCGCGTTCATCATCTGTAATGACGGTCAGGGAACGGGGATCGTCATCGTCATGGAGTTCAGGGCCAGAGAGATTGATATGACGTAAAACACCGCCAAATGTGGTTTCCAGATTCTTCTGCGTGAATGTGGTTTCAGTTGGTCCACTGGCCAGAACGGTGCGATTAATCAAAATAACATGGTCACAAAATTCGGGAACACTGCCGAGGTTATGTGTGGAGACTAAAATTAAGTGTCCTTCATCACGCAGGTCACGAAGCAAATCAATAATGGCATTCTCAGTTTTAACATCTACCCCGGTAAAAGGTTCATCTAAAAGTAGAACTTTTCCTTCCTGAGCCAGTGCGCGTGCCAGAAATGCCCGTTTTTTCTGTCCACCAGAAAGTTCACCGATTTGTCTGTCACGCAGTTCAATCAGCCCGACCCGCTCGAGTGAACGGTTTACAATTTGATGGTCGAGCTTACTGGGCCTGCGAAGGAAGCCCATTTTTCCATAGCGCCCCATCATCACAACATCAGAAACCAGAACCGGAAAGTTCCAGTCTACATCTTCAGTTTGTGGAACGTATGCAATGATATTCTTTTTCAGTGCTGTTTTTATGGATTGCTCATTAAGGGTAACTTTTCCTTGAGATGGAGTAACTAACCCCATAATGGTTTTGAACAATGTCGATTTCCCACTGCCATTCATTCCGACTAATGCACATATGGTACCGCCTGTGATATCAAAGCTCGCATCATAAATTGCAGTATGGCCGTTGTTGTAAGTGACAGTCGCGTTATCGACTAATAAATGTGGTTTTTCAAATAATGACGATGCGTTTTTCATTGATTAAATCCTTTTGCGATAGTATCGACTGTCATATTCAACAGATCGATATAGGTAGGAACAGGACCTTTTGCTGTAGAGAGGGAATCAACATAAAGTACGCCGCCATATCGTGCCCCGGTCTCTTTGCTGACTTGTTTTGCTGGTTTATCTGAAACAGTACTTTCACTGAAAACAACTGGGATTTTATGTTCTATCATCGTATCGATGACACGGCGGACCTGTTGTGGTGTACCTTGTGCTTCGGCATTAATCGGCCATAAATAGACTTCTTTGAATCCATAATCTTGTGTGAGATAGCTAAATGCGCCTTCACTGGTTACCAGCCAGCGTTCATTTTCAGGAATACGAGAAAGTCGCTCTCTTAATGGCGCATCCAGTTTGGCTATCTTGTCAGCATAAATTTTGGCGTTACGGTTATAAGTATCTGCATTTTGTGGATCGTTTTTGACTAAAGCCTTACGGATATTTTCGATATAAATAAGAGCGTTATTAGGAGACATCCAAGCGTGGGGATTAGGGTTCTGATTATAAGGCCCTTCGCGGATCGGGAGTGGTGTAATACCTTCGGTGATTACAGCGACAGGAATATCCTGCATATTTTCAAAGAAACGTTCAAACCAGCGCTCCAAATTTAACCCGTTCCAGAGGATGAGATCAGCTCGCTTTGCCTTAATGATATCTTTTGGGGTGGGTTGGTAATCGTGAATTTCTGCGCCGGGTTTTGTAATGGATTCAACAATAGCAGCATCCCCTGCAACATTTTGAGCCATATCCTGAATAATGGTAAATGTGGTTACAACCCTGAATTTTTTATCTGCATGAGCTTGCAGGCTGAATAAGGTCATAGTGAAGAGGGTAATAGTCATACTGAGTATCGGGAAAACAGAAAAAGAACGTTTTTTGTTCATTATTGTAAACCTTATTTGTTATACATGTGATTGTTGATAATGATTATCAATATCATCTTTGTAAAGTCAAGGTGATACAGTGATATGATTGATAATTTTGCAGGTTATCCTGAATTTTTCTGGTTTTTAAAATCACTATGCGAACAAAAAAACAACATGTTGTCTAGTGTTTTGAAGTTTATTGAATATAACCGTCTCAATTTATTTTGATGTGATATATAAAAATATTTTCATTTTATTCATAAAATTATATATGCTTTATAAGGTTAATTTTAGTTTAGGAGAACTTTTCGTGAGATTAAAGTTTATTCATGTTCATATTTTTCTGATGATGTTGCTAACAGGATGTACAAATCAGGAATCTCAACAAGTAAAAAATGACCATAAATCAATATCGAAAAGAATATTCGGCAGCGATGGCACTATGGGATCACAGAATAAATTGGATAATCGGAGAAGAGCAACACCCTTTGATAATTTTATTGCACAGGCTGCAAAACGTTATGGGGTGGATGAAACTTTGATCAGGGCAATTATTCAGGTTGAATCCGGTTTTCGCCCAGAAGTTATTAGTAAATCTAATGCAGTTGGATTGATGCAGATTAAAGCCTCTACAGCAGGTAAGGATGCCTATCGATTGAAAGGTAAGTCAGGGCAGCCTACTATGCGTGAATTGAAAGACCCTGAAACGAATATTGATCTTGGTACTGCCTATATCAGTATTTTGAAAAAACAGCATCTAAGCGGAATTATTAACCCTGAAACTTTATATTATGCAACAATAGTTGCCTATGTTAATGGCGCTGGAGCATTATTGCGGACATTTGATTCAGATCGTAAGTTGGCAATTAATAAAATTAACCGAATGACACCGAATGAATTTTATCAATATGTTCAGAATAATCATCCTGCACCACAGGCTCCTCGTTATTTATGGAAAGTAAAAAATGCCTATCTTAATTTAGAGTGATTTTTGGTACACTGAATTGAATATGTGATTTATTATTTTTTCTCTGGTAGTTATCAAGAGGAAATAATAGTTTTCCTTTACATATACACTTCGTCTTTCCAGTTGCTCTTTGTTGGCTACGTTGATTCATCACAATATAGTTATCTATACTCCTTTATAGTCACAATGCATCTTGAAATCCATTGTATATAGAACTAATGTAACTAACGGATTTATAAATAATTTCGTGGGTTATATATTCAGAAAATTCTTTTTTTAGATATGAACATTTAGTTACCTAAATATATTTTTCAGGACAATGTAATTATCCTACTACTAAAAATTTTTTAATAATAAAGGAAGTGTAATGTCATTAAAACGAGAAAACAGAAGACCTGAATTTATTCAGCATTGGACACAAAACGAAGAAGAAGAGAGAGCAGGATATCCCGATAGCAATGAAATTTTCACTATAGGCTCTGCTCTTGGTAAATCTCTGGGACTAAAGAAACTGGGTATCCACCACGAGCGCCTTTTACCCAGTCGTAGAACATCTTACCCCCACGCAGAAAAGAATGAAGAAGAATTCGTGTATGTGCTTGAGGGAACACCTGATGTGTGGATTAACGGAGAACTGTATCGATTAGAGCCGGGAGATGCCGTTGGTTTTCCCGCTGGCACAGGGATTTGTCACACAGTAATAAATAATACGGATTCCGAAGTCAGGTTATTGGTTGTCGGAGAAAAAAGTAAACCTGAAAACAAAATCTGGTATCCACTGAATCAAGAATATCAAAAAACCAGAAGTGATGGATGGAATTCACCGCCTGAACAAATTTTTGGCAACCATAATGGTCAACCAGATAAAAATAGCTAAATTAACGCAGGTTATCATCTTTAACCACTTTCATTTGGTGGTTTTTACATAAGGACAGAATTACCTCGTCAGCATCAGTATTAGCCATACAAGTGGTATGAAACAGGAAAATTTGAATATGGCATTCATACTATAGCTATCTATGTAAACAATGACGGTGAATGTATGTTTGATGACTTGCTGAACTGGGTAATAAAAAATTACTCTGCTATAGCATCAATATTGTCTGCTTTGACAGCATTTCTCGGAGGTATCTGGGTAATGCTTAAAAATGTCTATAGCAGTCTGAATTTTTTTAGGAATAGGAGACTCACAAACAATATTGATTATCTTGAGAAATATGATGAATACTTGAGTCAGGAAGATAAAACCTATATTAAAGATATTATTACCTCTGAGATTATGTTTAGAGTGACTAAGATTAAATCAAAGGATCTTAGGCACTTAGTTATACAATTAACCAGCCTAGGCATTGAAGCAGGATATATATTCGATATTAAAAGATTAAAAAGATATGTCATGGTAAATTCAGATTTTGCAAAAATAAAAATTGATGCTTCTTATGTTTTCAATTATTGGATTGAAAAATTAATGTCTGTTGTTATTTTTGTTTTGATGCTTTTTATTGCATTTAAAATATTATATGTGGATGGTCAGGATATCAGTAGCCTGAATACGGTAGTCATGATATTTCTGATGATTATTTTAGAATTGCTGGGGATCTGCTTTTTAACGTTAAGTGTATCACCGGGGAGAATAAAAAAAATAAATGCAGAATTGTCTAAGCATAAGTTGAGTGATTAGCGTTCAAGTCTTTTCAAACCTTGATGTCAGGAAATCTTGGAGACTGAGAAATTACAGGAAAACTGCCGTTTTTTTGGCTAAAAGAATTTATGTTCATTGAATAATAATACCTATGTTGTTCTTTTTATTTGTTGCTGAATGATATGGGTGATAACATCCTCCGTCGAGTTAAAGCGGTGTACATGAGTCGTTTGTCATTTTGTGTACTTAACTGTGTACATAACTTGCATGGTGCAGCAAGTGCCCGCAATTAACGTATTGAATTCTTGAGGTAAATATTTCATACAAGTGATCTTTCGTGTGGGTCACCACTGTAGATAAGGATTTTAAATGCCTGTAATTACTCTTCCTGACGGTAGTCAACGTCAATTTGAGCACGCCGTTTCTGTCATGGATGTTGCTCGCGATATTGGTGCTGGTTTGGCAAAAGCGTGTATCGCTGGTCGTGTTAATGGCGAATTGGTAGATGCGTGTGAATTAATTGAAACAGATTCCACACTGGCCATTATTACCAGTAAAAATGAAGAAGGTCTGGAAATTATCCGCCATTCATGTGCGCATTTGCTGGGTCATGCAATCAAACAACTGTGGCCTGACACCAAAATGGCAATTGGTCCGGTGATTGATAATGGCTTCTATTACGATATCGATTTGGATCGCTCTTTGACGCAGGAAGATATCGAGCTGCTTGAAAAACGCATGATGGAGCTTGCCAAGAAAGATTATGATGTTATCAAGAAAAAGGTAACCTGGCAGGAAGCTCGTGATGCTTTTGCAGCTCGTGGTGAAGAGTATAAGATTCAGATTCTGGATGAGAATATCAGCCGTGATGATCAACCTGGTTTGTATCACCACGAAGAATACGTAGATATGTGCCGTGGCCCACATGTACCTAATATGCGTTTCTGCCATTATTTCAAATTGCAGAAAGTTGCCGGCGCATACTGGCGTGGCAACAGTGACAACAAAATGTTGCAGCGTATTTATGGTACTGCATGGGCAGATAAAAAGCAGCTGAGTGCTTATTTATTGCGTCTGGAAGAAGCGGCAAAGCGTGACCATCGTAAAATTGGTAAGCAGCTTGATCTATATCATATGCAGGAAGAAGCGCCGGGTATGGCTTTCTGGCACAATGATGGCTGGACAATTTTCCGTGAGCTGGAAACGTTTGTCCGTGTCAAGTTAAAAGAGTACCAATATCAGGAAGTAAAAGGCCCATTTATGATGGACCGCATCCTGTGGGAAAAAACGGGGCACTGGGAAAACTATAAAGAAAATATGTTCACTACCTCATCGGAAAACCGTGAATATTGCGTAAAACCGATGAATTGCCCGGGGCACGTCCAGATCTTTAATCAGGGGCTAAAATCCTATCGTGATTTACCGCTGCGTATGGCTGAATTTGGTAGCTGTCATCGTAATGAGCCTTCAGGCGCTCTGCATGGCTTGATGCGGGTTCGTGGCTTTACTCAGGATGATGCGCATATTTTCTGTACTGAAGATCAAATTCTTCAGGAAGTCAGCAGCTGCATCAAAATGATTTATGATGTATATGGTACATTTGGTTTTGAGAAGATTGTTGTTAAACTATCGACTCGCCCGGAAAAAAGAATTGGTACTGATAAACAGTGGGATGCAGCAGAAGCAGATCTCGCTGAGGCCTTGAAAACAAATGGTATTGAATTTGAGTACCAACCGGGTGAAGGTGCATTTTATGGACCTAAAATTGAATTTACTTTGTATGATTGTTTGGATCGAGCGTGGCAATGTGGTACTGTGCAGCTCGATTTTTCATTGCCGGCGCGTTTGAGTGCGTCGTATGTCGGTGAAAATAACGAACGTAAGGTTCCTGTAATGATCCACCGAGCTGTTCTGGGTTCCCTTGAACGCTTTATTGGTATCCTGACAGAAGAATATGCCGGGTTTTTCCCGACATGGCTGGCACCTCAACAGGTGGTTGTCATGAATATTACCGATGGTCAGTCAGATTATGTACAGGAATTGGTTAAAAAACTTCAAGATGTAGGCATTCGTGCAAAAGCAGACTTGAGAAACGAGAAGATTGGCTTTAAAATTCGCGAACACACTCTGCGTCGTGTACCTTACATGCTTGTCTGTGGTGATAAAGAGGTCGAGTCAGGAAAAGTTTCCGTTCGTACCCGCCGCGGTAAAGATTTAGGTAGCATCGATGTCAGCGAGTTCTCAGAGAAGTTGCTGGCAGAAATACGCAGTCGCAATCTTCGTCAATTGGAGGAATAAGGTATTAAAGGCGGAAAAAGAATTCAACCGGCGCGCCCAAATCGCATTAATGAAGAGATTCGCGCCTCTGAAGTTCGTTTAACTGGGTTAGATGGCGAGCAGATTGGTATTGTCAATCTGAGAGAAGCTCTTGAAAAAGCTGAGGAAGCTGGTGTTGATTTGGTGGAAATCAGCCCAAATGCCGAACCGCCGGTTTGTCGTATCATGGATTACGGCAAGTTCCTCTATGAGAAGAGTAAGTCAATCAAAGAACAGAAAAAGAAACAAAAGGTTATTCAGGTCAAGGAAATTAAATTCCGTCCTGGTACAGATGAAGGCGACTATCAGGTCAAACTACGCAACCTGATTCGTTTTCTGGAAGATGGCGATAAAGCCAAAATCACCCTGCGTTTCCGTGGACGTGAAATGGCGCATCAACAGATTGGCATCGAAATGCTTAACCGCATTCGTGAAGATTTGAGTGAACTGGCAGTGGTCGAGTCCTTCCCATCGAAGATCGAAGGCCGCCAGATGATCATGGTGCTCGCTCCTAAGAAGAAATAGTCAGGCATACAAGTAGCAGGCTCCAACCAGTTTGGAAGGGGTCTGTTCGCCTTACTAGTTCGTTGTAATTAACAATGCGAAGTGGATATTAAAATGCCAAAGATTAAAACAGTACGCGGCGCAGCTAAACGCTTCAAGAAAACTGCCAGTGGTGGTTTCAAGCGTAAGCACGCTAACCTTCGTCACATTCTGACTAAAAAATCAACTAAGCGTAAACGTCATTTACGTCCAAAAGGCATGGTCTCCAAAGGTGATCTGGGCCTGGTTGTTGCTTGTCTGCCATACGCATAAGCAAGCATTTTTTTAGATTAGAACTCAGAGACGATAGGAGAAGTATATGGCTCGCGTAAAACGTGGTGTTATTGCCCGTGCACGTCACAAGAAAATTTTGAAACAAGCGAAAGGTTACTACGGTGCCCGTTCGCGCGTTTATCGTGTTGCTTTCCAGGCAGTTATCAAAGCTGGTCAGTACGCTTACCGTGACCGCCGTCAGCGTAAACGTCAGTTCCGTCAATTGTGGATTGCTCGTATCAACGCTGCTGCACGTCAGAACGGCATGTCTTATAGCCGTTTCATCAACGGCCTGAAAAAGGCTTCGATTGAAATCGACCGTAAGATTCTGGCTGATATCGCTGTATTCGACAAAGTAGCATTTGCTGCTCTGGTTGAAAAAGCGAAGGGCGCTCTGGCATAAGTCAGGTTAAAAGAGGGAGCCTTTGCTCCCTCTTTTACTTTTTTTCAAAATATGCTTACTATTAGCTAGATTTGCCCGCTCATAAATAGTTAGGTTGAAAAGAGTACAGGAGAGAGAATAAAAATGATGAAGTTAGCCTTTTTTCGTTTCTTTTTTTACTTTAGCGCCTGAAATAAGGGGGCTTTGCGCGTAAGAAAAGAAACGAAAAACAGCGCTTGAGCCTCCGGTCTGGAGGCTTTTTTATTTTTATGACCTCATTAAGAGACAAAAATTTTGAGGGCATAGTCGATAACAACTAAAAGGCCATCTGGCCGAAGGAAGAGGAAAACGATGTCACATCTTACTGAGCTGGTTGCAAATGCAAAAGCAGCCGTAGAAGAAGCCCAGGATGTTGCCGCGTTGGATTTGGTGCGAGTTGAATACCTGGGAAAAAAAGGCCATTTAACTCTCCAGATGTCATCGCTGCGTGACTTGTCTGCCGAGGAGCGTCCAGCGGCAGGGGCTGTTATTAACCAGGCAAAACAAGAAGTCCAGGAAGCTTTGAATGCACGTAAAGCCAAATTGGAAGCAGATGTTCTGAATGCCCGTCTGGCAGCAGAAAAAATTGATGTTTCATTGCCTGGCCGTCGTATGGAAAATGGCGGATTACATCCAGTCACTCGTACGATTGAACGAATTGAAACTTTCTTTGGTGAGTTAGGCTTTTCTGTTAAAGCTGGTCCGGAAATTGAAGACGACTACCATAACTTTGACGCGTTGAATATCCCTGCACATCATCCGGCTCGTGCTGATCACGACACATTTTGGTTTGATGCAAAACGTTTGCTACGTACGCAAACGTCAGGTGTTCAGATCCGCACAATGAAAGAGGGTCAGCCACCTATCCGCATCATTGCACCAGGTCGGGTATACCGGAATGATTACGATCAGACACATACCCCAATGTTCCATCAGATAGAAGGGTTGATTGTTGATAAGAATATCAGCTTCACCAATCTGAAGGGCACGTTGCATGACTTTTTGAATAACTTCTTTGAAGAAGATATGCAGGTTCGTTTCCGTCCATCCTATTTTCCGTTTACTGAACCATCCGCAGAAGTTGATGTGATGGGTAAAAATGGCAAATGGCTGGAAGTATTAGGCTGTGGCATGGTTCACCCGAACGTATTGCGTAATGTTGGCATTGATCCTGAAGTTTACTCTGGTTTTGCCTTTGGTATGGGAATGGAACGCTTGACGATGCTGCGTTATGGTGTCACCGATCTACGTGCTTTCTTCGAAAATGATTTGCGTTTCCTTAAACAGTTTAAATAAGGCGGGAATATTTCATGAAATTCAGTGAACTCTGGTTACGCGAATGGGCGAATCCTGCCATCAGTAGCGAAGAATTGTCTGATCAAATCACTATGGCGGGCTTGGAAGTTGATGGCGTTGAAAAAGTAGCTGGTCAATTTAATGGTGTTTTCGTCGGTGAAGTTGTTGAATGCGCTCAACATCCGAACGCAGACAAATTGCGCGTCACAAAAGTTAATGTTGGTGGTGATCGCCTCCTCGATATCGTCTGTGGTGCACCCAATTGCCGTCAGGGTCTGCGTGTAGCAGTTGCTACCGTTGGTGCTGTCTTGCCGGGTGATTTTAAAATTAAAGCGGCCAAATTACGTGGTGAGCCGTCAGAAGGCATGCTTTGCTCGCTTTCTGAGCTGGGAATTAGCAATGATCACGATGGTATTATTGAATTACCAGCTGATGCGCCAATTGGTGCCGATTTGCGCGACTACATGAAATTGGATGATAGTGCGATTGAAATCAGCATTACGCCGAACCGCGCAGACTGCTTGAGCATTCAGGGCGTTGCCCGCGATGTTGCCGTTATCAATAAATTGTCCATGAATGAGCCGGAAATTGAGCCTGTTAAACCGGCTACAGATGCGACATTCTCTATTCGTGTTGACGCACCAGAAGCTTGTCCGCGTTATTTAGGGCGAGTTATCAATAACGTCAATGTCGAAGCAGAAACGCCACTGTGGATGCGCGAAAAACTGCGTCGTGGTGGTGTTCGTTCTATCGATCCTGTTGTTGATGTCACTAATTACGTGTTGCTTGAGCTGGGTCAGCCATTGCACGCGTTCGATTTAGAGCGTTTAGACGGTTCTATTATTGTTCGTCTGGCAGAACAGGGTGAAAAATTAACCCTGCTGGATGGAAATGAAGTGGAACTTTCTGCTGATACGCTTGTGATTGCTGATGAAAAGCAACCACTTGCAATGGCAGGGATTTTTGGCGGCGAATATTCTGGTGTTAGTGCAAAAACACAGCATATTCTGCTGGAGTGTGCTTTCTTTGCACCATTGGCAATTACTGGCCGTGCCCGTCGTTATGGTTTGCATACAGATGCCTCTCATCGTTTCGAGCGTGGCGTTGATCCACAGTTGCAATTTAAAGCAATGGAATACGCAACACAGTTATTAGTTGCTATCTGTGGTGGGGAAGCTGGTGAGATTATCGATGTTACCAGTGACTCTCATTTACCAAAGCCAGCAACTATTACACTGACTCGTAATAAATTGGATCGTTTGATTGGTCATCATATTGCTGATGAGCAGGTAATGGACATCCTGAGCCGTCTGGGCTGTCAGGTAACAGTTCAGAATGGTAATTGGGAAGCAGTAGCTCCGAGCTGGCGTTTCGACATGCAGATTGAAGAAGATCTGGTTGAAGAAGTTGCCCGTATTTATGGCTACAACAATATTCCTGATGTACCTGTACGCGCTGATTTGATTATGACTTCACACCGTGAAGCTGATTTATCTCTTAAGCGCGTCAAAACTATGTTGGTGGACAAAGGTTATCAGGAAGTTATCACCTATAGCTTTGTTGATCCGAAGCTCCAGCAGCAATTACACCCGCAACAGGAAGCATTAATTCTGCCAAATCCAATTTCGGCTGATATGTCAGCAATGCGCTTGTCTTTGCTAACCGGATTGCTGACGACAGTTGCTTATAATCAGAACCGTCAGCAACACCGAGTGCGATTATTTGAATCAGGTCTACGTTTTGTGCCTGATGAAAGCGCAGAATATGGTATTCGTCAGGAATTGATGCTTGGTGGTGTAATCACCGGAAATCGTTTCGATGAGCATTGGTCGATTGAAAAACAAGCAGTTGACTTCTTCGATTTGAAAGGTGATTTAGAATCCGTTTTAGAATTGACGGGTAAACTATCCGAGATTTCCTTTAAAGCAGAAGAACATCCTGCCTTGCATCCCGGACAAAGTGCTGGGATTTATCTGGGAAATAAATACATTGGTTACATCGGGGTCGTTCATCCAGAGTTGGAACGTAAACTTGACTTGAATGGCCGCACCGTGGTATTCGAATTGTTGTGGGACAAACTTGCGGACCGCATAATTCCTGAAATGAAGGAAGTTTCTCGCTTCCCATCCAATCGCCGTGATATCGCGATAGTTGTGCCGGAAAATGTAGCTGCAGAAGATATTCTGGTTGAATGTAAGAAAGTTGGCGTAAATCATATAGTTGGCATAAACTTATTTGACGTGTATTGTGGTAAAGGTGTCGCGGAAGGCTATAAAAGCCTTGCTATTAGCTTAATCTTGCAGGATACCTCGCGTACACTGGAAGAAGAAGAGATTGCTGCGACCGTTAGCAAATGCGTTGCTGCATTAGAACAGCGATTCCAAGCATCCTTGAGGGACTGAACTTATGGCGCTTACTAAAGCTGAAATGTCAGAAAATCTGTTTGAAAAACTGGGTATTAGCAAACGTGACGCTAAAGATCTAGTGGAAATGTTCTTTGAAGAAGTGCGTCGTTCTTTGGAGAATGGGGAGCAGGTTAAGTTATCTGGATTTGGTAACTTTGATTTGAGAGATAAAAATCAACGTCCAGGTCGTAATCCGAAAACTGGCGAGGATATACCTATTACTGCTCGTCGGGTCGTCACCTTTCGCCCTGGGCAAAAGTTGAAGAGTCGGGTAGAAAAAGCGTTACCAAAAGAATAAAATATGAAAAGGCCGCGATTAAGCGGTCTTTTTCTTGCTCTTTATCCTGAATATTTTCACTTCTCATGTTATCAAAACATCGTTTACCGATTTATTCTGTCTCTGAACTTCTCATTCGTCAGAAAAAACGTGACTACCGAGTAATAGCTCTCCTGCTTATTTTATCTATTGGATTATTTATTTTATCGCTGTCTGCCGGTGAAATATGGTTTTGGCCAACTCAATGGCTGTCTGATTCCGCCCAGTTGTTTATTTGGCAGTTGAGATTGCCCAGGGCATTGGCAGTATTTGTCGTTGGCGCCAGTCTGGCGGTGTCAGGTGCAGTTATGCAGGCGTTATTTGAGAATCCTTTGGCCGAACCCGGATTATTGGGTGTCAGTAATGGGGCAGGGGTAGTGGTTGTTTTTTTGATCCTCATTTTTCATGGTATTGCCCCATTATGGCTATTAAGTGCTGGTGCGGTTTTAGGGGCACTTTTTATGACGGCAATTCTGTTGGGATTTGCTAAAAAGCACCAAATGACCAATGCACGTTTATTACTAATCGGGGTTGCTTTCGGAGTAGTATTTGGTGCTGTAATGACATGGATGGTTTATTTCAGTACCAGTCTCGACTTACGCCAATTGATGTATTGGATGATGGGTAGTTTCAGTGGTATTGACTGGCGCCAAATATGGCTGGTGATTGCATTGTGCCCGCTGATCCTTTGGTTAAGTAGAACAGGAAAAACACTTAATTACCTTTCTCTGGGTGAATTACAGGCACAGCAATTAGGGATCTCGCATTATAAGTGGCGTAATTTATTTGTATCCGCAGTGGGATTACTGGTTGGTTTGAGTGTGGCGCTTGCCGGAGCGATTAGTTTTATCGGATTAGTCATTCCCCATATTTTAAGGCTGATTGGTTTGACGGATCATAAAACGTTATTACCTGCCTGCACATTAGCCGGTGGCAGTTGTTTATTACTGGCAGATTTATTCTCTCGTTTATCTTTATCCCATGCTGAAATACCGATAGGGGTTGTTACAGCAACTCTGGGAGCACCTGTTTTTATCTGGTTATTATTGAAAGCGCCACGGATATAAAAAGCTTTAAAAAATGATGGGGAAGTACCAAAAAACGAGAATAGGGAAGATAGTATGATTCAGCTACCGCTTTTAATATTGGATAATGTTACTGTCAACAACAGACTGACTTCGCTGTCTGCTTCCGTCAAGGCTGGAGAGAAAGTTCATTTGGTCGGGCTGAATGGCTCAGGAAAAAGTACTTTGCTTGCGGCTATTGCCGGTGTTTTACCTCATGATGGCACGATTCACCTTAACGGCAAAAAATTAAGTGATTATCGGCAGAGGGAACTGGCGCAGTGTCGGGCGTGGTTCTCTCAGTCGGTTTCAGCTCCCGCCATGCCTGTTTTTCAATATCTGGATATGTATCGCCCTGAGTCGGCCTCCCTGCCTGAAGGTGAAAAGGTATTACATGAAATTTGTCAGCAACTGAAACTGACGGCGTTACTGGCTTCAACGATTGGACAATTATCTGGAGGTGAGTGGCAGCGGGTGAGATTAGCGGGCGCTTTTTTGCAGGTATGGCCTGAACTTAATCCGGTAGGGAAATTGCTGTTGCTTGATGAGCCGACTAATAATCTTGATATCACACAGCAAGCTATTTTAGATAAATTAATTAACCAATTTTGTGTATTGGGTGGGACAGTTTTATTGAGTAGCCATGATCTTAATCACACTTATGAACAGGCCGACAATGTATGGTTGCTCGCTCGTGGTGAGTTGATTATGTCTGGTCGACCACATAATGTGATGAATGAAAGAAATTTATCCGAAATTTTTGAAGTAAATATTAGACATATCCAAAATACTGGCTATAAATTATGGAGGGTAGATCATCTCTAATCTTCAAAGGTAGAAATCACTTTGGATGATTGTTTTTTTCACTCTTTTTTTGTTGATTGCCCTCAGTTTGTTTGCTTGTTGATATTTTGTTTATGAAGTGTTCGTCAGAATGTCTTCCAATTATAATATGAGTCAGGCTACGCAAGGCGATTATGAATAATTCTTTACCATTCTCCCGTCCATCGATTGGGCGTGAAGAGATTGAGGCAGTAGAACAGGTTTTACGTTCAGGTTGGATTACTACGGGGCCACAAAACCAGCAACTAGAACAGAATTTTGCCCAAATGTTTGGTTGCAGGCATGCTATTGCCCTGTATTCTGCTACGGCCGGGATGCACTTGGCATTATTGGCATTGAAAATAGGCCCCGGCGATGAAGTTATCACACCTTCCCAAACCTGGGTTTCTACCATTAATATGATTTGCCTGTCAGGCGCTGAACCGGTCATGGTCGATGTTGATCGTGATACATTGATGGTCAGTGCGGAAACGGTTAGACAGGCGATTACTCCGAAAACTAAAGCGATTATTCCAGTCCACTATGCTGGTGCTCCCTGTGACCTTGATGCTTTACGTGTGGTTGCAGAAGAGGCGGGCATTCCCTTAATTGAAGATGCGGCTCATGCAGTAGGAACCCGCTATAAAAATGAATGGGTAGGTGAGCGAGGAACCGCTATTTTCTCTTTCCACGCTATCAAAAACATGACATGCGCTGAAGGTGGCATGTTTGTTACAGATAATGATGAGCTGGCGCAAAAAATCCGCAGTCTGAAATTCCACGGTCTGGCTGTTGATGCGTTTGATCGGCAGATTCAGGGCCGGAAGCCACAGGCTGAGGTCATTGAACCAGGTTTCAAATACAACCTGTCAGATATTCATGCGGCCATAGCGGTTGTTCAGTTAGGGAAACTGGCATCTATGAATGCCCGCCGTCGGGAGCTGGTGGCCCGTTATACCTCTGCTCTTCATGATTCTCCTCTAAAAATACTGAGTGTTCCTGAATATGAACACCAGCATTCTCATCACTTATTTATGGTACGAGTTGATCAAACAGTCTGCGGTATTGACCGTGACACTTTCATGGCTCGTTTGAAAGAACGCAATATTGGCTCAGGGTTACATTTCAGAGCGGCACATACACAAAAATATTATCGGGAACGCTATCCAACTCTGTCTCTGCCTGAATCTGAATGGAATTCAGCGACACTTTGTTCGTTACCCCTTTTTCCAGATATGAGTAACGACGATGTGGATCGGGTTGTTAATGCGGTATTGGAAATTATTGCGGAGTAAAAACAGTGGGATTTGAAGAAATTAGAAAAGTTTCGGTGGTTATTCCTGTTTATAACGAAGAAGAAAGTCTGCCTCAATTATTAAAAAGAACTATCTCTGCCTGCCAGCAACTCAATCAGGAATATGAATTAATTCTGGTGGATGATGGCAGCCGTGACAGCTCTGTGGAGATTTTAACCCGGGCAGCTGAAGATCCCGAAAGTTATGTCATTGCAATTTTGCTGAACCGTAATTATGGGCAACATTCTGCAATTATGGCGGGGTTCCATCAGGCAAGCGGTGATCTTGTTATCACACTTGATGCGGATTTGCAGAACCCGCCAGAAGAGATCCCCCGTTTAGTGAAGGTTGCTGAGGAGGGATATGATGTTGTCGGTACACGCCGTGCCAACCGACAGGATTCATGGTTCCGTAAAACGGCCTCTAAAATGATCAACGCAATGATAACGAAAGTGACGGGGCGCTCTATGGGCGACTACGGCTGTATGTTGCGTGCATATCGCCGCCATATTGTGCGAGCGATGTTGCAATGCCATGAGCGCAGTACATTTATTCCTATTCTTGCCAATACATTCGCTCGCCGAACGACTGAAATTGATGTAACTCATGCAGAACGCGAATTCGGTGATTCCAAATACAGTTTTATGAAGTTGATAAATCTGATGTATGACCTGCTGACCTGCCTGACGACAGCACCGTTACGGTTATTGAGTGTAGTGGGAAGTATTATTGCCGTAACGGGTTTTCTGTTGGCTGTATTACTGATCGCTTTGCGCCTGATTTTTGGTGCTATATGGGCTGCTGAAGGCGTCTTTACCCTATTTGCTATTCTTTTTATGTTTATTGGCGCTCAATTCGTCGCAATGGGGTTACTCGGAGAATATATCGGTCGCATATATAACGATGTTCGTGCCCGCCCACGTTACTTTATTCAAAAAGTGGTCGGAGATAAAAAGACCAACGATAATCAGGAAGAAAAAGAATGAAAGCAGTGATTTTTGCCTACCATGATATTGGTTGCGCCGGACTTAATGCATTAGTGAAAGCAGGTTTCGATATTCGGGCTATCTTTACACATGTAGATGATCCAAATGAAAATAATTTTTTCTCTTCTGTAGCTCGTGCAGGTGCGGATCTAGGTTTATCTGTATTTGCGCCGGAAAATGTGAATCACCCGCTTTGGGTTGAACATATTCGTGAAATGCAGCCGGATATTATCTTTTCATTTTATTATCGCGATATGCTCAGCCAGGATATTTTATCATTGGCAAAAAAAGGCGCGTTTAATCTGCATGGCTCTTTGCTACCAAAATATCGTGGTCGTGCCCCGGTTAACTGGGCTATCTTAAATGGTGAGACAGAAACCGGTGTGACATTACATAAAATGTCTGCAAAGGCCGATGCCGGAGATGTTGTTGCACAACAGGCCGTACAGATTGAGAAAACTGATACTTCATTGATCGTACATGGGAAAATCCGTGAAGCAGCAACTGAATTACTGAATGATATTCTGCCTCGCTTTAAAGCAGATAATTACCTTTCAATCCCACAGGATGAAAGTCAGGCTACTTATTTTGGTCGCAGAACCGCTGAAGATGGTGAAATTTTCTGGCATAAATCGGCTGAAGAGATCAATAACCTTGTCCGGGCAGTGACAGAACCTTATCCCGGTGCATTTACTTTTCTCGGTGAGCGAAAAATTACGATCTGGCGCTCAGCTCCACTGAATACAACACACGATAAACAGGCCGGAACAGTGCTCTCCACCGACCCGCTGGTTATTGCGTGTGGAACAGGCGCTCTGGAAATTGTTAGTGGGCAGAGCGAATCAGGCATCTACGTCCAGGGTAGCCGACTTGCTCAGGAGATGGGTATAGTTACCGGTGTTCAGGTTGGGCAGAAAGCCACCGCACAGACCCCCCGCCGTAAGCGAGTTTTGATTCTGGGAGTAAATGGCTTTATCGGTAATCATTTGACAGAACGTCTGCTGAATGATGGTAATTATGATATTTACGGCATGGATATTGGCTCTTCTGCGATAGAGCGCTTTATTGGTAGCCCTCATTTTCATTTTATTGAAGGTGATGTCAGTATTCACACTGAGTGGATTGAATATCACATCAAAAAATGTGATGTTATTCTGCCGTTAGTCGCCATCGCTACGCCTATCGAATATACCCGTAATCCACTGCGTGTATTTGAGTTGGATTTTGAAGAAAACCTGAAAATTGTTCGTTATTGTGTGAAATATAACAAGCGGATTATTTTCCCGTCTACTTCCGAAGTTTATGGCATGTGTGATGATAAGGAATTCGATGAGGACACGTCACGCCTTATCGTGGGACCAATTAATAAACAACGCTGGATCTATTCCGTATCCAAACAATTACTTGATCGTGTTATCTGGGCATACGGCGAAAAAGAAGGTTTGAAATTTACCCTGTTCCGCCCATTTAACTGGATGGGACCTCGGTTGGATAATTTAAACTCAGCACGTATTGGCAGCTCCAGAGCAATTACTCAGTTAATTTTAAATCTGGTTGAAGGCTCCCCGATAAAATTAGTTGATGGCGGAGAGCAAAAACGCTGTTTTACTGATATTCATGATGGGATTGAAGCGCTGTTCAGAATTATTGAAAACAAAAATGGCTTATGTGATGGGCGGATTATTAATATCGGTAATCCGACGAATGAAGCCAGTATTCGTCAATTAGCTGAAATATTGCTGAATAGTTTTGAAAAACACGAATTACGCGGGAATTTTCCTCCTTTTGCCGGATTTAAAAAAATCGAAAGCAGCAGTTATTACGGCCAAGGCTATCAGGATGTTGAGCATCGTAAGCCCAGTATTAAAAATGCGGAACGCCTGCTGGGGTGGAAGCCCACTATCGGTATGGAACAGACGATCGATGAGACACTGGATTTCTTCTTGCGTGATGCTGTGCAGGAACTGAAAAGGAAAAAGCAACATACAGGATAAATATGATGCAAAAAGTGGGCTTAAGAATTGACGTAGACACTTATCAGGGCACCAAGGAAGGTGTACCGCGTTTACTTAAAATTTTACAGCGTCATTATATTCAGGCCAGTTTTTTTTTCAGTGTTGGCCCGGATAATATGGGGCGTCATTTGTGGCGGCTGCTGAAACCTAAATTTTTGTGGAAGATGTTGAGATCAAACGCTGTTTCTCTGTATGGCCCGGATATTCTATTAGCGGGTACCGCTTGGCCGGGAAAGAAAATTGCAAAAGATTTGGGTCATTTGATGAAACAGACGATAGAGGAAGGTCATGAGGTGGGTCTGCATGCCTGGGATCATCAAAGCTGGCAGGCGAAAGTAGGTCGTTGGTCAGGATCAGAATTAGCAGAACAGATACAGCTTGGTGTTGATGCCTTAGAAAAGGAGACAGGGCAGGCTGTAACATGTTCGGCTGTTGCTGGCTGGCGCGCAGATGAGCGGGTGCTGGTGGCTAAACAGCAATTTGGTTTTGATTACAACAGTGATTGCCGTGGAACACATCCATTCAGGCCACTTTTGCCTGATGGAAGTTTAGGAACCGTTCAAATCCCGGTGACATTGCCAACTTATGATGAAGTTATCGGCACACAGGTCAGTGATATCAATTTTAACCATTTTATTCTGGATTCCATTCAAAATGCCCGCGGTGTTCCTGTTTATACCATTCACGCAGAAGTTGAAGGAATGTCTAAATCATCACAATTTGAGGCACTATTGGATATGCTGCATCAGCAAGATATTCAGTTTTGTAAATTAGGTCATTTACTACCTGAAAACCCGGAAACATTGCCAGTTGGGAGAATTGTTCGTTCCGATTTTCCTGGCCGTGAAGGCTGGTTAGGTTGCCAACAAGAGGTATAAAGAAATATGTCGAATGTTCGAATGAGTAGAGCCGGGGCCGTTTTAATGGCTCTTTTTTTTATCTTTACTTACTTGCTCCCTTTGAATGGACGTCTTTTATGGCAACCAGATGAAACTCGATATGCTGAAATCAGCCGGGATATGTTACAGCGTGGTGATTGGATCGTGCCTCATTTTCTGGGTATCCGTTATTTTGAAAAACCAGTAGCAGGATATTGGATAAATAACATTAGCCAGTGGATTTTTGGCGATAGCAATTTCGCAGTGCGTTTTGGCTCAGTATTCAGCATTATGCTCAGCGCATTTTTTCTTTATCGATTAGCCATGATGATGTGGCAGTGCCGTCAGACAGCCTTTATCTCCTGTCTGATTTATATCTCCATGTTCATTGTGTTTTCTATAGGGACTTATAGTGTTCTCGATCCTATGTTTTCATTGTGGGTCACGGCAGGAATTGTCAGCTGCTATTGGGCACTGAAAGCCAGCAGTAGCCGAGAGCGGTTTTTTGCCTGGTTTGTGCTGGGTATAACCTGTGGTATGGCTTTTATGACAAAAGGCTTTCTGGCATTGGTTCTGCCGGTGATCTCGATGATACCAGTCACGATATACCAAAAACGTTTTCTGGAGATGCTCCGTTTTGGTCCGATTGCCGTTATCGGCGCTGTTTTAATTAGTCTGCCATGGGTGATTGCGGTTGCTGTTCGGGAGCCTGATTATTGGCATTATTTTTTCTGGATAGAACATATACAGCGTTTTGCTTCCGAGAATGCACAACATGCATCACCATTCTGGTTTTATCTGCCGATAGTGATTTTGGGTGTCATCCCGTGGTTAGGATTATTACCCGGTGCATTATTTACCGGCTGGAAAGCGAAGAAAAATCATCCTGAAATGTTTTTTCTTTTATGCTGGTTCTGTATTCCTTTGATATTTTTCAGTATATCGAGAGGGAAATTACTGACCTATATCTTGCCATGTATGGGGCCTTTAGCATTGATGATGGCAAAATACGCCGTTGATAGTATGAGGAATGGCAAAATAAAGGCATTGAAGTTTAATGGGTTAGTCAATGTTTTCATTGGACTGATTGCAATACTGGCACTGGTATTTTTGGAGATATTTCCCAAAAATCCTCTTTATCAGTCTAATGAATTACATAAATGGGTATTAGGAATTTTGACATTTGCTGTCTGGGGTATCGTCGGATATTTCTGTTTCAGACATAACGGTAAGCACTGGCAATGGGCCGCAGCATGTTCAATTATGCTTAGCTTATCAATAGGTAGCGCACTGCCTGATAAAACGATTAATTCCAAACTTCCACAGGATTTCATCCAACAATACGAAAAAGAATTAGCAGAAAGTAAATATATTTTATCGGCATCCGTTGGGGTAGGGGCGGCACTGGCGTGGGAATTAAAACGCAATGATATCTATTTATTCCAAAACAAGGGTGAACTGGCGTATGGATTGGATTATCCAGATAGCCAAAACCGATATATAACACTAGAGCAATTCCCCGTTTGGCTGGCCAGCGCACGGAAAGATGGTCAGGTTGCCGTTGTTTTTTTATTATCGTCAAAAGGGAAACTGCCTGAGTTACCCAAACCGGATCTTGTACAGCGAAAATCCCGTTTTGTTCTTGTTATTTATAAGAAGCAACCATGATGAACAGTAGTGCAGGATTATTGATACTCGTTAGTTTATTAACCTGTGCAGGACAAATTTGTCAGAAACAAGCGGTTATCTGCTGGGGAAAAAAGACTCCCTATAAAACATCACTCGTGGCGGTATGGCTAGTGGCTGCTATGCTTCTTTTGGGAGCCGGAATGGTATTCTGGCTGCGATTACTACAATTTTTACCGCTCAGCATCGCCTATCCGATGCTGAGCATTAATTTTGTGGTAATAACATCGATCGGGCAATTTTTGTATAAGGAGAAAGTAGGGTTAAAACACTGGATCGGTGTTTTAGCCATTATGTCGGGGATCTTGTTAATGAGTCTGAATCAATGAAGGGGTATTTTTGGGGAGTAGCAAATGTTTTACTAGTTACGGGCGCGCAGCTATTTTTGAAGTGGGGAATGGCTCGGTTACCTGAACTATCCTTATTGCTACATTGGTTCAATATAGACTGGTTGTGGCTGAATCTTAATCCTTTGCTGGTAGTGATGGCAGGGCTTGCCAGTTACGCATTATCTATGTTCTGCTGGTTTTTTACTTTGAAATATCTGCCATTGAATAAAGCGTATCCACTGTTAAGCCTGAGTTACATTTTTGTTTATTTAATGGCGGTATTATTACCTTGGTTTAATGAAAATACCTCACCATTAAAAACGATAGGCATCTTGCTCATTCTATTCGGTGTTTGGTTTATTAGCAGGCCAGAAAGCAGGAGGGCTGATTGATGTCACTAAAAATCAGGCATTTATGTCTGCTACTGAGTCTGTTACTTATTGGTTGTTCTAACCCTGTTTCGCAATCGAATCTACCCCCATTGCGAGCAGCTTTGTCTGATCCAATTATGGTTATCGCAAAATTAAAAGAGCAGCTTGAACAATGGCAGGGGACACCTTACCGCTATGGAGGTATGGATCGGCGAGGGGTGGATTGCTCAGGTTTTGTTTATCGTACTTTTCATGATCGCTTTAATATCCTCCTTCCACGGACAACAAATCAGCAAACTCAACTGGGAACCCGGATCAGCAAAAAGGATTTGATGCCGGGTGATCTGGTATTTTTCAAAACCGGTAGTGGCGCTAACGGATTACATGTTGGGATTTATGATATCAATAATGAATTTATTCATGCCTCTACCAGCAATGGTGTTATGCGTTCCTCTCTTGATAATGTTTATTGGCAGCGTGTATTTTGGCAAGCCCGCAGAATATGACCACGACCTGAATCACCAATTTAATCTGAGCGTTATGATATCCTAAAGCATTGTTTTTCTTTGTCTGGAGACAAATAATGTCTAGATTACGATTGCTGCTGTCTGATTCTTATGATCCCTGGTTTAATCTCGCTGTTGAAGAATGTATTTTTCGGCAAATGTCACCAGAGCAGAGTGTTTTGTTCCTATGGCGCAATGCCAATACAGTTGTCATAGGGCGTGCGCAAAATCCGTGGAAGGAATGTAATACGCGGCGCATGGAGCAGGATGGTGTAAAGCTAGCCCGGCGCAGTAGTGGCGGTGGTGCCGTTTTTCATGATTTGGGGAATACCTGTTTTACCTTTATGGCTGGTAAGCCAGCCTATAACAAAGAGATTTCTACTCAGATTATTCTGGACGGACTAAAAAAATCAGGTATTCATGCGATGGTTTCTGGTCGTAATGATCTGGTTTTATCATCTCCGGAAGGAGAGCGTAAAATTTCAGGCTCTGCATATCGGGAAACTAAAGATCGCGGATTTCATCATGGGACGTTGCTGATTAATGCAGATTTGAACCGCCTTGCTGATTATCTCAACCCTGATCCTAAAAAATTACAGGCTAAAGGCATTACTTCTGTTCGTTCCAGAGTGGCAAACCTGTCAGATTTGTTGCCAGACATCACACATGAAAAAATATGTGCGGGGATCACCGATGCGTTTTTTGAGTATTTTGGTGAAGTGGTAGAGCCGGAAATTATTTCACCGCAAGAGTTACCAAATTTACCCAGTTTTGTTGATGTTTTTAAGAAGCAAAGTAGCTGGGAATGGAACTTCGGGCAGGCCCCCGCATTCAGCCATACACTGGATACCCGGTTTTCTTGGGGAGGTGTTGAGTTACATGTTGATATTGAGCATGGAGTTATCAGTCGTTGCCAAATTTTCACTGACAGTCTCGAACCCGCACCACTTGAAGTACTGGCAGAAAAACTGACAGGTGTGCTATATCAGTCAGAAGCTGTTGAGCAGATAATTCAAGCTATCAGAGAACAATACCCCTTACTGGATGCGGAGTTGCAGCAATTTTCATATTGGTTGGTGAATGAACTGAGATAGGAAATAATTGGCAGAGGTTAGACCTAAAAGAAGGTCAACAACAGGGATGTTGACCATAAAGAATGATAATGACTGTGAGTTATTCTTCGCAAAATAAGAATGTCTTTAACTCAGGTAATTTGCCATTTTCTCGAAATTTAGCGGGTGTGGTATTAAAGTGCTTTTTAAAGATCCGTGTAAATGTAGCCTGAGAACTGAAACCATATTGCAGGGCAATATCCAGAATCGGCAAGTCATCCTCGTGTAACGACTTGGCGGCTTCATGAAGGCGGCGCCGACGTACATACTGACCCAATGTACAGCCTTTCAATTCTTTAAAAATGCGTTGTAAATGCCATTTTGAATAACCACTTTTATGGGCAATGGCATCTATTTTAATACCTTCAGTCAGTTGAAGCTGATTTTCTAACCATTTAACAATATCGTTGATAACACTTTCTAACATATATACCTCCCACTAATGTGGGCTTGTGCTAAAAAAGAGTGATATACAAATGATAATTAATATTATTGGAATGGCTCATTTTAATAATATATTTTATAGCGTATACGCAAAATGTGCGATCTTAAATTAATAAGGATTAATTATATTTAATCCCTGATTATATCTCTGGATATTTTTTCTTCCGTTTTCATATAGCACTATTTTTCATATTGGACAAAATAGAGGCGAATACTTTATCTGATACTGTCTGAAAGGAATTTAAGGGCATGGAAAGTATAAAATATATTTCCGAACCAGATAAAATCAGCTTCTGCACTCATTACTGGGTGCTTTTTGGTTATATATACTCCGTCTTTCAAGTTGTCTCTTTGTTGGCTGTGCTCGTTCACCCCAGCCACCGTTTTTATAGGCATAGGTTATCTATGCTTTTGGGGGTTACTGAGAGGTTGATCCCTGCCTCTCCTTTGCCGTCACGATGCATCTTGAAATCCATTGTGTATATAAGGGTATGTGATTTTTGTGTGGTTTTGAATTTGTTGTTTTTCTTGGTGGGTATTTAGCATGTTTATCTTTTTAGCCAAAAAATTGATGTTTTTTATTTTATATGCACTGGTGATAGCGGGAACAACGGGTTTGTTATTTTTAGATGTTAATTATTTACATAACAATGTACAGGAAGAGTCACTTACAGAAATTTTTCAGGAGCTTTCTCTAATTATAATTGCGATTTTGCTATTTTATGAAGCAAAGAGAAATTCGAAATTACGGGCATCGCTTATTTTGATGGCTGGCTTTTTTAGTTGCCTATTAATCAGAGAACTGGATGTATATTTTGATGTTATTTTCCACGGAGCATGGGCGTGGTTTGCTATTCCTTTGGCTCTGGTCTGTATCAGTTACGCGGTCATGCAGGGTTCTAAAACTCTTACTGGGCTTGTGCATTTCACCCGTCATCAAAGTTATTCAATGATAATCTGCGGGCTTTTATGTGTATTAGTATTTTCCCGCTTGTTTGGTATGGGGGCACTCTGGCAGGAGTTGATGGATGAGCATTTTAATCGAGCAGTCAAAAATATGGTGGAAGAAGGCTGTGAAATGTTGGGTTATGCTTTATGCCTGATAGCGATATTGTGGTATCTACCATCGGCCCGTAAGAAACGGCTGATGGATATGAAGTAATTCTTCTCTGATATTGCATATCCGATGCGATTATTGAGGCAAGTTTTGCTGAAATTTGCAAAAGTTGCCTCTAAAAAGGGAATAGACTATTGACGGAGATAAATCTGTGGCTGATGAGTTTCAGGATGTTGCATAACGCCTAAATCAGCCCGATACCATTGTTTAAGAATATCATCACGCAGAACATCTTGCGGTGTACCTGAGGCGACTAATTCTCCTTTATGTAACAGAAGAATTTTGTCTGCGTAGAGTGCAGCCAGATTCAGATCATGCAATACACAACAGACAGCCAGAGGGTGCTGCCGGGTAAGGTTATGAACAAGCCGTAATGTGTGCTGCTGGTGGTAAAGATCCAGTGCTGATGTTGGCTCATCCAAAAACAAGCAAGACCCAGTAGGCTCTGGGTGCCAGAGCTGAGCCAATGTTCTGGCCAATTGAACCCGTTGCTGTTCTCCTCCGGATAGCTGTTGGTAATTACGATGTTTCAGCTCTTCACATTCGGTCAATGCAATCGCTTCATTGATAGCCGTTTTCTTATGGGTGCTTTCATGAGGAACACGCCCCATCGCAATGATTTCTTCAACACTAAAAGGAAAGGAAAGCGAGCTATATTGCCGCATTACTGCGCGAATACGAGCGAGTTTTTGCGGTTCCCAGTCAGCAAGGGAAGTGCCCTGTAACAGGCACTCACCACTGGCTGGCGAAACATAACCTGTTAACAGCCGTAACAGAGTGGATTTACCTGCGCCGTTAGGCCCAATAATTGCAACAACTTCCCCCTGATTAAGAGAAAGGGACACATCCTTGATAATTTGGCGTTGCCCGATGAAATAGTTCAGGTTTTTAGCTTCGAGCAAACTTTTTTGCATTATTGGCTCCATTACAAGCGGCCTCCTGATGGTTTAAGAATCAACCATAAAAAGTAAGGCGCACCGATTAAACCAGTGATAAGACCGACCGGCATTTCAGCGGGAGCCACTAGCGTTCTGGCTAATGTATCCGCAGTTAATAACAGGCATGCTCCACCCAATGCGGATATTGGCAGTAACCAAGAGTGATCTCCACCAAAGCGCAACCTGACAAGATGAGGAATGACAAGGCCGATAAAACCGATAACACCGCTCAATGCCACAGCGCAGCCAATCAGTAGGGCACTCAGTAGTAGTAACTGAAACTTAGTCCGTTGAACATTAATGCCTAAATAGTGTGCTTCTTCGTCTCCTAACTGGAGGAGATTCAGTTTTCGTGACTGGCTGAGTGTCAGCAGGCAAACAGGAATAATAATAGAAGCGGCAATAATCAGTGTTGGCCATTCAATCTGGTTTAATGAGCCCATCATCCAAATGGTGAATTGCCGTAATTGCTGATCATCACTGATATAGCTCAATACACCGATAAACGATGCGCACAGGGTATTGATGGCAATACCGGCAAGCAGCAATTTTGACATATTGCCGTGGTTGTATTTATTGAGTGAAAATATCAGGAATGAAACCAGTAAACTGCCGATAAAAGCAGCAATGATATGGGCGTATAATGCAATACCCGCAGGTAAGGAAAGAGGCACAACAATAGTCAATGCCACCGTCAGTGCCGCCCCACTGCTTATCCCTAATAGCCCGGAATCTGCAAGCGGGTTGCGGAATAGCCCTTGCATGACAGCTCCAGACATAGCCAGTGCACTTCCAACCAGAATAGCCAGCAAAATGCGCGGGAGGCGAATATTTAACCAAATCTGCCAGTGTGGGTCCTCCAAAGAGGACTCCCACAGCGTTTTAAAAGAAAGAGGCAATGCCCCCATGTTGGCTGAGCTGATTGCCAGAATAAACAGCAATACAGTCAGTAACATCAAGCCAAGGCTGGGGGATTGAGAACGACTCATTGCACTTTCTCCGCAGCCTCACGGACTTTTTTCATGACAGCGGGTGTCTCGATACCGAATCCGAGCAGGCCCATTTCATCCACAACGACGACCTGTTTTTTCTTGCCAGCGGGCGTGAAACTTATTCCCGGAAGTTGCCACAGTTTATCCATTCCACCCAAAGTTTTTAGCCCATCGGTACTGATAAGCAGCAAGTCAGGTTGGCTGGCGATAACACCTTCCTGAGACAGAGGACGGTATCCATTGAATCCCTGCATGGCATTTTGAGCACCAATGGCGTGAATAATCTGATCTGCTGCCGTTTTCTGACCGGCAGCCATTGGCATGATCCCGCCGTGACTCATGACAAACATGACTTTTGTTGGGATCTCTGACGTGGTGATTGTAGCCAGCTGTTGCTGATATTGAGTGATCAGCTCTTCACCACGTTTTTCCTGTTTGACCGCCTTAGCGACGGTCTTAATTTTTTCAGGAACGGCTTCTAACGAGGCTTTGCTTGTCACTTTAATGACTTTTACACCGGAATCTTCGATTTGCTTGAGTGCCAGAGAAGGTTGAGCCAGTTCGCTTGCGAGCACCAGTGATGGACGCATAGACAGAACGCCTTCTGAGCTCAGCATGCGCATATATCCCACATCAGGAATTGAAAGTATTTCCTGAGGATTTTTGCTGGTACTGTCTCTGGCAACAACATGCTGCCCTTCACCCAGTGCAAAAACAATTTCAGACACATCACCACCGATTGTGACAATACGTTCAGCAGAGAACGCACTGGCAGAGATGGTAAGCATAAATGTTAGAAGCCACTTTTTCATGCTACACAATTTTCCTTTTCTGGTTGCAGTTTAGGCAGAGCGGCAACCTGATCACGCCATTGTGCCTGCTCAGGAGTACCTTCAGTACGCTGACCATACAATTGGGCAATTTGGTTACCTTCAGCATCAAACAACTCAAGGCTGGTGACGAAACCATCTGTTGTTGGTTTACGTGTGATCCAGCTTTCAGCGATAGCACTTTCAATCAGATGCAATGTGAAATTGCGATTAAAAATGTTAGCCCACTTCTGGGAAGAGTTTTCTTCCTGATAAGGCATCAAGCGCTCCAGTTTACCAGTAAAAATCTGGATACAACCGCGGTTGCCGACGAAGATCATAATTTCATTTTGATCTTTGTGTGCAACTTCAAGGATCTGAGTCAGAGCGGAGTTATCTACACGATAAGCCAGATCATCTTTGACAGCATTGAAGATTTGCTGACGGTTCAGATTATGACGGCTCATCATAATGAAGAACTGGTGAACGTCAGTCATTGCACGCCATTCTTCATCCAACTGCACTTTCAGCTGTTCAGTCATTTCTGCATATTCAGGGGCTTTTGCCGGTTGAACTTCCAGAGCAGGGTTTTCTTCTGTCTGGTATTTTTCAATCAGTGCTTCCCATGCAGCCATATCTGTATTAGAGGTGGTGTACACTTTGTGCAACGCATCACCCTGACGATCAAAGAACTGAACGCTGTGACGCAGACCGTTCTTTGCTGGTTCTACCAGATAGAAAACACTGCTCCAGTGATCGAAAAATACACGCAAATCAAGTTCACGTGGATTGAGGATCAAGCCAACATGTTCGCTGAACTTGGTATTTTCGTAACGACCAACCTGCTCATGAACTGCGAAGTCATTACGGGTAATGGCTTTGGTTTCACCAACAGTTGCCAGTTCTTGCAGCAGAGTAGGAGCATCAACGTTCAGACGTTTCGCGTCGATACCGACACGACTGTGCAGTAATTCTCCTTCACTGACATTAAGATAAGCCGCCAGATCGCGTGCATATTTGGCTTTATTATCTGCTTTTGCCTGTTGGTAACGTTCATAAAGTGACTGATTCACAGTTGCTAGCTCCTTAAAAAAATGGGGTATAGTTTAAAAATAGTACTTTTATTATTTACCATTGGTAGCTGATGAACAGCTTGGCATTACGGCCACTCTGTGGAGCACCCAATGTTGAGTAATATTGCTTATCAAAAGCGTTGCCGAGCACGACAGAAGTTGTGACACCTTTTAGCTGGTTTTCGCCGTGGTAGCTGATATAGAAATCATTGACGCCGTAGCCTGACTGTTGGGAAGCATTTTTCTTCCCATTTTTATCTTTAAAATTAGTCTGGCTAGTGAATTTGCCTACCCAGCCAATAGATACGCAGGTATCAGAAAGAGGGATATCTAATGTGCTGGTTACAGCGTCAGGGCTTAGAGCTTCAATAGATTTACCTGTTTGCTCATCTTTACCTGTGGTGCGGTTATAAGCCAGATCCCATGAAAACCAGTCAGTGCCATAATTCATTGAAACATCCCAGCCCCATATTTTGGCTTTAGGGATATTGATCGATTCTGTAAATTTTCCATTCACAGCGCGAGAAATATAGTCTTTTGCTTTTGTGTCAAAATAGCTGGCTTTAAATTTCAGTCTGTCGTTGGGGATCAATAAATCATCGAAACGCAATCCGAAGCCATATTCCTGAGTTTCATTGCTTTCAGGGCGCAAATTCGGATTAGGTTTCCAATTATTTCCAAAGAAATGCAGGGAATCATCATACATCTCTCCCATGGTCGGAGAACGGAATGCCTGAGAATAGGATGCAAACAGCATTGACCAATCTGTAGGAGTAATGCTGATAGCGCCTTTTGATGACCATTTATCCGCATTAATATCTTTATATTTATCGTTTGATGCCTTGTAATTGTCATAGCGTGTACCAACGACAACTGAAACAGGCAGATCACGAATGGTTATTTCATCCTGTAACCAGCCAGATGCGAAACGGATATCTGCTTTTGGAAAGCCATTGAGATTATCATTGCTTGGTATTTGCTTCTGTTTATAGATTTCACTACCGTAAGTAAATTGGTGCGCAGCAAAATTAATTGCGCTGAAATGCGAACGGTTTTCCAGTTTTATACCGTAAGTTTCTTGTCTGCGGCCTTCAAAACCCTTTTCTTTCGTTTTGGCATTGATAGTGATATCGGAATAATAAATATCATTTCTCAGGTTCAGCCACTCATACTCTGACGGATTAAGTCTATAAGTTAGCTGCACATCGCGTTGGGTTGTGGTTCGTTCAGTCTTCTCTGCAGCTTTGTAGGTTTGTGGATTTTTCGGTTCATGAGCTTTATTGCGGTAATAACGTAATTCACTACCAATTGATTGGTTATCATCAATTTTCCATGTGCCTTTTGCCATCATATTGCCGATGTTTTCATCATTTTGGCCTTTTACACCACCGCCATAGCGAATATTGCCAACATCGCGGGTACTGAAAGTAAACAGGCCATCAAGATTCTCAGTTTTGCCAAAGGCAGCAGCGCCAAGCCCCCAGCTGTGATCTCCCGTTCCCGCCCGGCTGAAAACACGAAAACCGCTATTTTGTCCTTCCTGTAAGAGGTCTGCTGCATCAACTGTCTGATAGGCAATCACGCCACCTAATGCACCACTGCCGTAGAGCAGGGCGGATGGGCCACGAACGATTTCAACCTGTTTAATCAGCGCCGGATCAAGAAAAACACCATTAATATGCCCGGTATCAGTTCCCTGACGAACACCGTCAACCAGCATTAAAACCCCTTTTTGGGAGTAACCACGCAGGCTGATATCTTGCCCATTAGCGCGCCCGTAATCAGCGGCATTAATCCCGGGGATTTTACGCAGTAAGTCGTTAGCATTACCTGCAACTTTGCTGCTGGCTGAATTCCCTTCAACAACTGTTACCATCATTGGAGCTTCAAAACTGTCACGCTGATTGCCTGTGGCATAAACCGTTATCGTATCTTTATGCTTACTTTTTTCGGCTGTGTCTTTTTTGTCAGTTGGAATGCTGGCTGCGTGAGCAGAAGACAACCCTGTTAAAATAACAATACTTAATGCAGACAATTTCAGGTTTGGTGGCTGAATCCGGGACATGCAAGTTATCTCCATGATTTAATGGTGTTTTAAAACATACGAGTGGTTTTAATCCCATGACATGAATATGCCTTATTTTCAGGATTATGATTAAGTCAAAATAAGATTTTGTTTAAGGTTGAACCACGATGTAATGTCAAAAGGATCTGCTGTTGCAAAGGGGTAATGTGGTAGTACGGGTAGTCAGTTAGTATTTTCATAGCCAATATGAACAATAATTATTCTAATATTGAGAATAATTATCGTTTCTATGATGATTAACTTCAAGCTATTTTTTTATATAAGGAAGAATGGGTAATCTAAGGGCTTTTTAACAGGTTATGGCTTCCATTATGAACAGAAGCCAAAAATAGATACTAAAGAAGAGGTATTCAGCAACTTTTTTTAGCTGCTTCGGCCAGTATATGAAGGAACTCTTCTGTATCCTGCCAGCTAAGGCATGGGTCAGTAATTGATTGTCCATAGGTCAGCGGTTCTCCCAACATGATTTTTTGGGAACCTTCGACTAAAAAACTTTCCGCCATAACACCAGCGATGGCTGTTGAACCAGAATTAATCTGCTGGCTGATATCTCTGGCGACATCCAGTTGCCGACGGTGGATTTTCTGGCAGTTACTGTGGCTGCAATCAATGACTAACCTTTCCGGTAAGCGGAATTCACGCAGTTTCTGACAGGTTGCAGTAATATCTTCAGCGTAGTAATTAGGTTTTTTTCCGCCACGCATGATAACGTGCCCGTAGGGATTTCCGCTGGTTTGGTAAATTGTCATCTGCCCGTCTTTATCCGGTGACAGGAACGTATGTCTGGCACTTGCTGCACGTATTGCATCAATCGCAATATGAGTATTGCCGTCAGTACCGTTTTTAAATCCGACAGGGCACGAGAGGGCGGAAGCCATTTCCCGATGGATTTGGCTTTCAGTTGTTCTTGCACCAATAGCGCCCCAGCTAATTAAATCCGCAATATACTGCCCGGTCACCATATCCAGAAATTCTGTCGCGGTAGGCATTCCCAATTCGTTGATATTTATTAATAAATTACGTGCAAGTGAGATCCCTTTATTGACCTGACAGGAACCGTCCAGCATAGGGTCTGAGATTAATCCTTTCCAGCCGACAACAGTCCGCGGTTTCTCGAAGTAGGTTCTCATTACGATTTCCAGACTATGCTGATATTTTTCACGCAATACTTGCAGGCGTGATGCATAATCAAGGGCAGCATCGGTATCGTGAATAGAGCAGGGACCGATAATAACCAGTAAACGTTGATCGTTACCGTTGAGAATGGCTTCAATGCGTTTTCGTGACAGCGTCACATTTTGGCGTATTTTTTCTGATATCGGATACTGTTCAGAAAGGGTTTTAGGTGTTATCAGCTTATCAATAGAGCGGGTTCGTAGCTCATCTGTTTTGTACATATACTTTCTCGAATTCTACTTCATTTTGAGGCGCAGTCTGACGTGATAGAAATTACAATAACTCAGCCTCCGATAAATTCAACAAAACATTAACGTCAATTTAAGCGAAACGCTTGTGTATGAAATTTTAATGATGCCTGAATTATGCTGATCCTTTGGGTCAGAACATACGCCGTTTCAATCCCATACTGTCAATAATCTTGGCTGAAATCTCTTCGACAGAATAATTGGTGGTATTTAAGTAATTAATCTTATTTTTACGAAATAGAGCTTCAACTTCAGCAAGTTCGATACGACATTGTCGTAATGAAGCATAACGGCTGTTTTCTCTGCGTTCTTCACGGATGGCAGCCAGCCTCTCAGGGTTTATCGTCAGGCCGAATAATTTGTGCTGAAACGGTTTAAGGTCAGCCGGCAATTGTAGGTTATCCATATCATCAGCAGTGAAAGGGTAATTTGCTGCCTGAATACCGAACTGCATGGCAAGATAAAGGCTGGTGGGAGTTTTTCCACAGCGTGAAACACCCAGAATAATGACTTGTGCCTGATCGAGGTTACGCAGTGAAATGCCATCATCGTGTGCCAGAGCATAATCAATGGCTGCAATACGGGCATCATATTGACTCAGATTTTTTTTAGATAAACCGTGTGTACGGTGTAACTCTGGTTTTGGTTCCAGCCCGATTTCCTGCTGCAACGGTGCGACGAGAGTCTGGACAATATCCAGACAAAAGCCGTCACTGCGGGTAATGATATTTTTAACCTCGCTAGAAATTATGGAATAAAAAACCAGTGGTCTGATATTTGTTGCCTGATAAAGATTATTTATCTGGTTTCTGATTTCTTCGGCTCTTATTTTGCTGGTGACGAAAGGTAAGGTATAAGACGTCATCGTAATCGGAAATTGAGATAATACAGCATGGCCGAGGACTTCTGCTGTAATTGCGGTACCGTCGGAGATGAAAAAGACACTACGCTCCAGTGGCTCATTTTCTTGATTCTGCGGGAATGGGATCTCTATCATTGTATTTTCTTTTATTATTGGGTAGATGGATATATTAAAATATTGGCTGAATCGTTTTTATTGCAAATAATAACTACAGATAGCGTTTTGGATTATACCTGTAAAAAAATAATATTGCTGGGTTGATCGATTCACCTTTCCATATATAGCAATACATTGTGCTAGGCTATTTCCTGCTGTAAAGAGCAGCACTAATTTTCCGATTTGTACCTCCGAATGTAAAAAGGATAGTTTCAATGTCCAATAATGGCCTCACCCCATGTAATGTACTTTGGTATAACCAACTAGGCATGAATGATGTTAATCGGGTCGGTGGTAAAAACGCCTCGCTTGGTGAAATGATCACCAATCTGGCCGACCTTGGTGTATCTGTTCCCAATGGTTTTGCTACAACAGCACAGGCATTTAATGATTTTTTGGAACAAAGTGGTGTTAATCAGCGTATTTATCAATTATTGGATGAAATAGATGTTGATGATGTCAATCAATTAGCTAAGGCTGGTGCACAGATCCGTCAGTGGGTGATTGATACGCCATTTACAGCACAACTGGAAAAAGATATCCGGGAAGCTTACTTGCAATTGTCTGAAGGAGAGCCTGATGCCTCTTTCGCTGTCCGTTCCTCCGCAACGGCTGAAGACATGCCGGATGCCTCTTTTGCAGGGCAGCAGGAAACTTTCCTGAATGTACAGGGTATTGATGCGGTGATGGTTGCCATTAAACATGTCTTCGCATCTCTCTTTAATGATCGTGCTATTTCCTACCGTGTCCATCAGGGCTATGATCACCGTGGCGTGGCGTTGTCAGCAGGTGTACAGCGGATGGTACGCTCTGATTTGGCATCATCCGGTGTCATGTTTACGATTGATACTGAATCCGGTTTTGATCAGGTTGTGTTTATTACATCTGCCTATGGTCTAGGTGAGATGGTTGTGCAGGGCGCAGTAAATCCTGATGAATTTTATGTGCATAAACCTACATTAAAAAATAATCGCCCAGCGATAGTTCGACGTAATCTGGGTTCCAAAAAAATACGTATGGTCTATGCAGACAGCAAAGAACACGGTCAGCAGGTTCGGACAGAAGATGTTTCTGAAGTATTGCGTAATTGCTTTTCTCTTGCCGATAATGAAGTCGAAGAATTGGCAAAGCAGGCATTACTGATTGAAAAACATTATGGTCGCCCGATGGATATTGAATGGGCGAAAGATGGGCATAATGGCCGACTGTATATTGTACAGGCGCGTCCTGAAACAGTCCGTTCAAATCAGCAGGTGATGGAACGCTATCAGCTTAATGAACAGGGCAGTGTGCTGGTGGAAGGCCGTGCAATCGGGCACAAAATCGGTATTGGTACAGTTAAGGTTATTCACAATCTCAGTGAAATGGATCGCATTCAGGTCGGTGATGTGCTGGTGACAGACATGACTGATCCGGATTGGGAGCCAATTATGAAAAAAGCAGCAGCGATTGTGACTAATCGAGGGGGGCGCACCTGCCATGCTGCTATCATTGCCCGTGAACTGGGTATTCCTGCTGTTGTGGGTTGTGGCGATGCAACAGAACGCCTGAAAGAAGGTGAACTGGTCACGGTCTCCTGTGCGGAAGGGGATACGGGGTTTGTTTATCGAAATAAACTGGATTTCAGCATCCAAAGTTCGCAGGTTGATGAGCTGCCAGAATTGGATGTTAAGATCATGATGAACGTTGGTAATCCAGATCGTGCATTTGATTTTGCCTGCCTGCCGAATGAAGGTGTAGGGCTGGCACGTCTGGAGTTCATCATAAATCGCATGATTGGCGTTCATCCTCGCGCACTGCTTGAGTTTTCTGAGCAATCTCCTGAATTACAGGCACAGATTAAATCTTTAATGACCGGTTATGATGATCCTGTTGAATTTTATGTCGGACGCCTGACAGAAGGTATTGCAACGCTGGCCGCTGCATTCTGGCCTAAACGCGTCATTGTACGTTTGTCTGATTTCAAATCGAATGAATACGCGAATCTGGTAGGGGGAGAGTTATACGAACCGCATGAAGAAAACCCGATGCTTGGTTTCCGTGGTGCCGGTCGTTATGTTTCTGACAGTTTCCGCCAGTGTTTTGCTCTGGAATGTGAGGCCGTCAAACGGGTGCGTAATGTTATGGGATTAACAAATATTGAAGTCATGATCCCATTTGTACGCACAGTGGCGCAGGCCGAAGCCGTTGTATCAGAGTTGGCATCACAAGGCTTGAAGCGTGGTGAAAATGGGCTGAAAGTCATTATGATGTGTGAAATTCCATCAAATGCGTTATTAGCAGAACAATTTCTCGAGCATTTTGATGGTTTCTCTATCGGCTCAAATGATATGACTCAATTGGCATTAGGCTTGGATCGTGACTCAGGTGTTGTCTCCGAATTATTCGATGAGCGTAATGATGCGGTGAAACAATTACTTTCTATGGCTATTCAGGCGGCCAAGCGTCAGGGGAAATATGTTGGTATTTGCGGTCAGGGGCCTTCAGATCACGAGGATTTTGCCGAGTGGTTAATGAAAGAAGGAATTGACAGCTTATCATTAAATCCTGATACGGTGGTGAAAACCTGGGTTTCTTTAGCAGGAAATAATTAATAAACATCTAATTCAGACATGAATTAAAAAGCCTGTTAAAAATATTTTCAGGCTTTTTTCTTTATAAGACGATCTTTTTTAATGCAAAGGTTATTTTATATAATTCCAACGAGAATTTTTTCCAAAAAAAAAGCCTATCATGGGCTGACAGGCAAAGACTACACACAGCAATATATATTACTTCACACATCTCAGTTTGTGGCGTTTACAAACTAAGACTGCTATTCATGGGAAACATAGTTTCGATGAAATGAATACTAATTTAATAAATCAGTTTATTCATTAAGAATTCTCTTAATAAATCAGAATTGGAAAAATAAATTTAAAAAGCAACTTTCTCGTAACAAATTTTCTGAGATTATTTACTGTTGGAATTAATATGAGTTTTTTATAGGCAAGAGATAATACATTTACTTTAATGATAATTGCGCGGAAAAATAATTCTCCGCGCTTTGTGTTTTATTATTACATATGAGCTTTTTTGAAATACAGCTTAGTGACTTCTATTTAATTTCGGGTTTGGGCACTTCATCCATCCATGCCAGCAATAGGCTGTAAGAAACAGCCAGTACAACCGGCCCGATAAATAAACCAATTACGCCCAGCGAAAGTATGCCGCCAATGACGCCGGTAAGAATTAAAACCATAGGTAAATCGGCACCCAGACGAATAAGGAAAGGCCGAAGAACACCATCCATAGTGACCAGGATTAAACTCCAGACCACTAAAATTGTTCCCAGAGTTGTTTCGCCTGTCCAGTAAAGCCAGATAATAGACGGAATAAGAACTAACAGAGGCCCTAACTGTGCAACGCAAAGTACGAACATCAGAACGGTCAGAACCATAGCATAGGGAATACCTGCAATTGCTAGCCCAATACCGCCTGCGATGGCTTGTACAAGGGCAGTTACAACTACGCCAAGGGCAACGGCGCGGATAGAACGGGCAGCCAGTACAACAACCGCATCGCCCCGTTTACCTGCCAGTCGGATGGCGAAATGGCGAATCCCCTGCATCACGTGTTCACCTTTCCAGTAAAGTAGAACACTGAACAGTACCATTAAGGTCAGATGGAATAAAAACCGGCCGGCATTGGCAGCCTGAGCAAAAAACCATGTGGCTGCTTTTCCGATATAAGGCGGAATTTTAGCCATGAGCATATTACTGCCCTCAGAGATGATGTTCTGCCATTTAATATATAAATCCTGACCGACGACCGGAATTTTATTTAGCCATTCCAATTGAGGTAGGTGCATATTGGATGGAGATTTTGCCCATTCAATGAGTGGTGCGCTGTTTTCCAGCAGGTTGCTGACCAATAATGCTATAGGGATAACAAATAATAAAATGAGCAGTAACGTCATAATGGAAACTGCTATCCAACGTTTTCCCCATAAACGTCGCTGTATTTTTTCCATTAGCGGCCAAGTTGCGATAACTACCATTCCTGACCAGATGAATCCTAAAACAAATGGACTTAAAACCCAAAAGCTGGTCGTAATGAGCAGTAAAATGAAGAACAGTACAAATAGCAGCTTGGGTAAATCCTGATGTGGTTGCGATTTTTCCATGAAATGATTTCTCTCGGCGATTAAAAATACTGTCGGGATCCACAATGGTAAATAAATATAACGTTATTTCACATGTTGCTCAAAACTGGCAAATATTGTGATATTGTTAAAAGCCTGCCTGTTCAGATCCCTGTCTGAACCCGACAATGAAGGTAGTATATAACTATAGCAATGTGGACAATTATTAGAAAAGGGGCAATGAGCCAATGATCCCACGTATACCACAAGCCCCCCGAGTCAGTGAACTGGTAAAGGAATATTTGACTGTACTGAAAGAAGCCGGTTTTACAGGTGATACTGCCAGTAATTACGCTGATCGACTCACTATGGCGACAGATAATAGTATTTATCAGTTGCTACCACAAGCGGTTATCTTTCCCCGCTCAACTGCTGACGTTGCACTGTTGGCAAGAATTGCGGGAGAAGAGCGCTTCCATTCGCTGACATTTACCCCCCGGGGAGGCGGAACGGGTACGAATGGGCAGGCACTCAACAATGGCATTGTTGTGGATATGTCCCGTTATATGAAAAGAATTCTGGAAATTAACCCGGAGCAAGGGTGGGTTAAAGTTGAAGCCGGAGTTATCAAAGATCAGCTCAATCAATACCTAAAGCCTTTCGGCTATTTCTTTTCTCCTGAATTATCAACCAGTAATCGTGCGACATTGGGTGGGATGATCAATACCGATGCATCCGGTCAGGGTTCGCTGGTGTATGGAAAAACGTCAGATCATGTACTTGGTGTTCGGGCTGTTCTACTGGGTGGAGAAATGTTTGATACCCGCCCAATGAATACAACATTGGCGGAATCGATTGCGAAAGAAAATTCAACCGTTGGGCATATCTATAAAACCGTACTCGAACGCTGTCGTGAACAACGGGAATTAATTATTGAAAAATTGCCAAAACTTAATCGGTTTTTGACGGGGTATGATTTACGCCATGTCTATAGCGATGATCTGCAATCTTTTGACCTGACACGCATCTTAACCGGCTCTGAAGGTACTCTGGCTTTTATTACTGAAGCAACGTTAGATATTACGCCGTTGCCAAAAGTCAGGCGGCTTGTAAATGTAAAATATGATTCTTTTGATTCAGCCTTGCGTAATGCTCCATTTATGGTTGAAGCGAAGGCACTTTCTGTTGAAACAGTGGATTCTAAAGTTCTCAACCTTGCACGGGAAGATATCATCTGGCACTCAGTAAAAGAGCTGATTACCGATGTGCCTGATAAGGATATGCAAGGGCTGAATATTGTTGAATTCAGTGGCAATGATGAACAGCAAATTGATCAACAGGTTAGTACGCTCTGCCAGCGCCTTGATGAACTGATGGTGAACAATCAGGCCGGGATAATCGGTTACCAGACTTGTCACCATTTAGATGATATTGAACGCATTTATGCGATGCGAAAAAAATCTGTTGGTTTACTTGGCAATAGTAAAGGTGCAGCCAAACCCATTCCATTTGTGGAAGACACGTGTGTTCCTCCTCAGCACCTTGCTGATTATATAGCTGAATTTCGCCAGCTCTTGGATAGCCATCAGCTTAATTATGGTATGTTCGGCCATGTGGATGCAGGTGTTTTACACGTGCGGCCTGCATTGGATATGTGCGATCCTCAGCAGGAAATGCTAATGAAGCAGATTTCCGATGAAATAGTTAATTTGACAGCCAAATATGGTGGATTATTATGGGGAGAACACGGAAAAGGCTTCCGGGCAGAATATAGCCCCGCTTTCTTTGGTGAAACCTTGTACAATGAACTGCGTCGGATTAAAGCTGCATTTGATCCGCTTAACAGGCTGAATCCGGGAAAAATCTGCCCGCCAATAGGCATTGATGCTCCCATGATGAAGGTTGATGCGGCCAAGCGAGGCACTTTTGACAGAACGATCCCTGTTAATGTCAGAAGCACATTCCGTGGAGCAATGGAGTGTAATGGCAATGGCCTATGCTTCAATTTTGACGTTAAAAGCCCGATGTGTCCTTCAATGAAAATCAGCCAGCATCGGATCCATTCACCCAAAGGCCGGGCTACTCTTGTCAGGGAATGGCTGCGGCTTTTGACGGAGCAGGGGGTTAAACCTGAATTACTGGAGCATGGGCTTGGCCAGTCGCGTCCCAGCCTGCGTGGTTTGATTGAAAAAACACGTTATAGTTGGCAGGCATGGCGGGGAGAGTATGATTTTTCACATGAAGTAAAAGAAGCGATGTCAGGCTGTCTGGCCTGTAAGGCCTGTTCGACACAATGCCCGATTAAAATTGATGTGCCATCATTCCGTTCCCGTTTTCTGGCTTTGTATCATAGCCGTTATTTACGCCCGTTGCGTGATCACATCGTCGCTAACGTTGAAGACAGTACTCCATTAATGGCAAAAGCACCCCGCGTATTTAATTTCTTTCTGCGGCAGCCATGGGTGCAAAAACTCAGCCAGCATACTATTGGTATGGCTGATCTGCCTCAGCTTTCCTATCCGACATTACAGCAGCAATTGGCAGGACACTATGCGGTGGGAACGACACTGGAACAGCTCGAAACCTTATCTTCATCTCAGCGTAAACAGCATGTACTTATTGTTCAGGATCCTTTCACCAGTTATCACGATGCAAAAGTGGTCACTGATTTTGTGCGACTGGTTGAGAAACTTGGATATCAGCCAGTGTTGTTACCGTTTTCTCCCAATGGAAAAGCGCAACACGTCAAAGGTTTCTTAAATAAGTTTGCCAAGACAGCCCGGAAAACGGCTGATTTTCTGAATCGGGCGGCACAATTGGATATTCCGATGGTGGGTGTCGATCCAGCCTTAGTTCTGTGTTATCGGGATGAATACAGGGATATTCTCGGTGAACATCGGGGTAATTTTAATGTCCAATTAGTTCATGAATGGCTGGTTAATATATTGCCAGAAATTATTCCAACAGAAAAACGTGACAATGTAACACCTTGTCATGACTGGTATCTGTTTGGGCACTGTACAGAAGTGACAGCGTTACCTAACAGCGGTAAACAGTGGAGTGACATCTTTCACCATTTTGGCGGTAATTTAAATAACGTCAACGTGGGGTGCTGTGGTATGGCTGGAACGTATGGTCACGAAAAAAAGAATCTCGAAAACTCGCTTGGTATTTACCGGCTTTCATGGGCGCCAGCATTGAACAACCTTGTTTTAGAGCATTGCCTTAGCACCGGTTATTCATGCCGTAGTCAGGTGAAGCGAATAGAAGGAAAAGTACTTAAACACCCATTACAAGCTTTATTGGAGATAGTGTAGTGATTCAGAAACAACAAATTTGGAAACGTAGTGCAGATGTCAACATGCTAAATCAATTGAGAAATGACTGCATGTTAGGATATGTTGGAATAGAAATAACCCAGCTTGGTGATGATTTCCTTGAAGGCACAATGCCGGTTGATCAACGAACTAAACAGCCATTCGGGATTTTGCATGGTGGGGCATCTGTGGTGTTGGCAGAATCACTGGGTTCACTCGCTGGCTATCTTTGCTCAGAAGGTGAACAAAAAGTTGTCGGTGTCGAAATTAATGCGAATCATATTAAAGCCGTGCGTGATGGTATAGTTAAAGGAGTCTGCAAAGCAATCCATCTTGGACGTTCTCATCAGGTCTGGCAGATTGATATTTATAACGGACAGCAACAATTATGTTGCACATCTCGTTTGACTACAGCGATATTGTCCTAATATTTGGTATATAAAAGCAGTTTGCTTAGTTTTTATTGTGGCAAAGGGGGGTAAAATAGCCTTATGTGAGGCTATTAATTAACCACTGGCATTCAAATATCATTGAGGAAGTGTGTATGAAGCGATTTTTGACTTTTATCAGTACTTTCTTGATCGGCATGTTGTCGTTCTGCGGGATAGCTAATATGGCTTATGCGGTGGAATATCCGCTACCACCTGCTAACAGTAGCCTGATTGGTGAGAATTCCATCTATGTCGTACCTAATGATGGACTTCCGCTGGAAGCCATAGCCGCTAAATACCAAATAGGTCTGTTGGCGATGTTAGAAGCAAATCCTGGTGTTGATCCGTATTTACCTAAAACCGGAACCAAGCTGGTCATCCCATCACAGATGTTGCTTCCCAATACTCCCCGTCAGGGTATTGTTATTAATCTGGCTGAAATGAGGCTTTATTATTATCCGAAAGGGAAAAATAGTGTCATTGTGTATCCAATCGGCATCGGGCAGCTTGGGCGCAATACGCCAACAATGACAACTTCAGTCAGCCAGCTTATTAAAAATCCTACATGGACGCCTACTACAAATATTCGTAAGGATTATGCGAGTCGAGGGATTATCCTGCCCGCTGTAATACCCGCCGGGCCAGATAATCCAATGGGCGATTTTGCTTTGCGTCTGTCCGCTGGGCGAGGGGAATATCTGATACATGGCACCAATGCCAATTTTGGTATTGGCATGCGTGTTAGCTCCGGTTGTATACGTTTACGTCCTGATGACATTAAAGCGCTTTTTCACAATGTTCCAAGAGGAACCCGTGTTCAGATTATTAATGAACCGATCAAATATGCAGTAGAGCCGGATGGAAAACGCTATGTTGAAGTCCATCAGCCTTTGTCAAAAACAGAATCGGATGATCCTCAGACCATGCCAATTAAACGCACGGAAGGGTTATTAAAATTTATTGGAAACAAGGGAACCAATGTTGTTTTGGTCGATCAGGAAATTATTCGTCGTTCTGGAATACCAGTAGCGGTAAATGAGAAAGGGCTTTCATCCAGTCACAGGGAAAAAGAGATATCACAGTTAGTGGAGGAGCGTGAAGACGAAACTCTGAACGTTCAGCCAGTTAAACTACCTCCGTTGAATCAGCCCACACCAGTCTATCAGACTAAGTCCTGACCTAAGCTGTAGATAATCCAAGATATACATAAAGAATGGCGTACTTATTAAGTACGCCATTCTTGAAAATGCTACAAATTTATTTTTTGTAGGAACGAACTTGGTTGTCAAGACGTTGGTTAGCACGAGCTGCTTCGTCTTTAGCTGTTTGTACATCAGAACGCATTGAGCCAACTTCGTTGCTCAGTTGGTCAACTTTGGAACCCAAAGTTAGAACCTGAGAAGAAAGCTGGTCAACCTTTTTAGCCGTGCTTGTACAACCTGCTAACATCGTAGAAGCGAGAATTACTGCGCCAAGTACAATTTTAGTACGATTCATCACAATACCCTCTAGATTAAGTTAATCTTCAAGTAGCTATCTAATTATTACACAAACTTTTTTAGAAAGAGAATAAATTTTGTCCGGATAAACAAATTCTACTGTTTTTCGCTCTAAAATAAGTTAATAATTTTTAGATAACTACAATAAAACGGTAATGAGAGGAATAATTAAATCAGAAAAATCTCAAACATTACGTGATGTATCTTCCAGTTTTTCACTGTACTGATGTAATAAACCAATAATATCCCATTGCCTATTTTGTTATTTTGACACATTTTTCTCTGGCAGAATCCGTGGGTTAAGTGAGTAAAATGCTTTAAGGATGCGTATTAGCGTCAATAACTTTAAAATAATTAGTGTATTTATTATACATCTTTTATTGCTGTTTTTTGCGCTTATTACAGGAGCACATTTTTTATTAGCGGGGAAGGGACAAAAATATGGAGGGATTATTTATAAGTGCAGATCGCTCAATTACCGAGCGATCTGCTTTGTAATCAAAAATAATTACAGTACATGAACAGAAGATGTATTTGTTGTGCCGCTTGGTACTAATGCACCGGATACCATCACAACGATATCACCTTTACTTGCCATACCGCTGGCTAATGCAGCTTCTTTACCGATACGGTAAAAGTCATCGGTAGAGGCAATTTCTTTGACAACCTGTGTAGAAACGCCTTTAACCAGCAATAACTGGCGGGCAGTGATTTCATTGGTAGTTAATGCGAGGATCCGTGCATTAGGGAAGTATTTACGCACAGATCTTGCTGATTTACCGCCATAAGTTGCAACAACGATCAGAGGGGCTTCCAGTTTTTCTGCAATTTCTACTGCGCCACGGCAAACCGCTTCAGTTACACGTAACTTCTGTGTTTTGGTATTTTCAATCCGGCTGCCCATAACGCGATCTGTACGTTCACAGATAGTAGCCATGATGGAAACGGCTTCAACTGGATATTTTCCTTTCGCACTTTCACCAGAAAGCATTACTGCGTCAGTTCCGTCCAGAATTGCGTTGGCAACATCACCAGCTTCGGCACGGGTAGGGCGTGGATTTTTGATCATGGAATCCAGCATCTGAGTCGCAGTGATGACAACTTTACGTGCAGAGTTACATTTCTCTATCATCATTTTCTGCGCGAAAATGACTTCTTCTACCGGAATTTCAACACCCAGATCACCACGGGCAACCATGATACCGTCTGAGGCTTCCAGGATCTCATCAAAATTGTTCAGACCTTCCTGGTTTTCAATTTTAGAAATAATCTGGATATGTTCACCACCATGAGCTTTCAGGTGTTCACGAATTTCCAGAACATCAGAACGCTTACGGATGAATGAGGCAGCGATAAAATCAACACCCTGTTCACAGCCAAAGATGAGATCTTGCTTATCTTTTTCTGCCAGCGCAGGCAGGTTGATAGAAACATTCGGCAGGTTGACGCCTTTGTTTTCGCCTAAGTCACCGTTGTTCAGAACTTCACAGATAACTTCAGTGGCGGTGATCTGTTTTACTGTCATGGCAATCAGACCATCATCGACCAAAACTGTATTACCTACAGATAAATCGGCTGGTAAGCCTGAATAGGTTACGGCAACGCGCTCCTGATTGCCGATAGTGGATTGATCAGTTGTAAAGGTGAAAGTCTGGCCAGCTGTCAGGGAAACATCGTTGCCATCTTCCAGCTTCATGGTACGGATTTCAGGGCCTTTAGTATCCAGTAAGATAGCTGCTTTTTTACCGGTTTTTGCAGTGACTGAGCGGATATTTTTAATACGCTGACCATGTTCTTCGTAGTCACCGTGAGAAAAATTCAGGCGCATAACGTTCATGCCTGAGTTAAGCAGTTCGGTCAGTTTTTCTTCGGATTCAGTTTTTGGCCCGATAGTACAAACAATTTTGGTTTTTTTCATGACAATCTATCTACTACTGGTTTTAATGGATTAAAAAGAGTGTATTACCAACCATTGACATTATATGCCAGTGTCACTTGGCTCTGTTAGTCTGGCATTTTAAGTTGCGCAACATACATGGAAAACGGATGGCAGAAAAGTGTCAATTGGTTGTTTTTCATCAAGCCAGGCATGTATTAACCATGTGGATTTAGAGCGATTAATCATCTGCAATTTTTTCTGGATTCGGTAAATTAATTGGCTGAAACCATTCAACTAATGACAGGACCGTATTATAGAGGCTAATTTCTGTGAAATGAATCAAAAAGTGATTCTTGAAAAAATTTATCTGAAAAGAACAAAAAATGAGCATATTCATATCAGAAAAATCAGAGAGTTGTTGCGCAACAGTGAAAAAATAATTTTTAGTAGCTTGAATATTGTGGATGGAAAAAGTGTTTTTATAAAAAATTCGAGTGGTTATCAGAAAAATAGCAAAGGTATTGCAGATGATAAAAATGAGGATATCAAGTGATATGGTGCGTCCGAGTGGACTCGAACCACCGACCCCCACCATGTCAAGGTGGTGCTCTAACCAACTGAGCTACGGACGCACATAAATTTGAGTTGCTATGCCAACCAGAGATTTGGTGCGTCCGAGTGGACTCGAACCACCGACCCCCACCATGTCAAGGTGGTGCTCTAACCAACTGAGCTACGGACGCAATCTAAATTTCTATAGGTGACAACGGGGACGAATATTAACGATCGCTGAGCTATCTGGCAAGGGAAAAAATGCAAATTCGTGTTTAATTGCTCGCATTTACATCTTTTAGTGTGAATTTGCAGCTTTTTTCCCTTGAGATATTAATTTAATGGACTAAATTAACGGGTAGAACGAGCGAGGACAGCATGATCAGGCTGCTTTTGTAACCACAAAATCCGGTAGCCAATCATAATTGCTGCAACGGTCAATCCGATAATAAACCCAATCCAGAAACCTTGTGGACCCATAGGTTCAGTAACAAAATTGGTCAATGCTAGAATGTAGCCACTTGGTAATCCGAACATCCAATAGGCGATGAAAGTGATAACGAAAATAGAGCGCGTATCTTTATATCCACGTAATACACCTGAGCCAATGACTTGAACAGAATCTGAAAGCTGGTAAATAGCAGCAAATAGCATCAGATTAGATGCTAATATGACCACTTCAGGATTATCGTTATACATCATAGCAATCGGTTCACGGAATATTGTCGTGAATGCGGCGGTTATGCTAGCAATTATTAACCCGAGCGCAAGACTAGTATAAGCTGATACTTTGGCACCTTCAGTTGATTTCTGTCCGAGGTTATAACCCACCCGGATAGTGGCTGCGATACCAAATGACAGCGGGAACATAAACATCAGTGAACTGAAATTAAGCGCGATTTGATGCCCTGCAACATCCACTACTCCAAGAGGTGAGAGCAGTAAGGAGACAACAGCAAACAATGTCACCTCAAAGAACATAGCCAGACCGATAGGCAATCCCAGCAGAGTAATGCGTTTTTGTGTATGCCAATGAGGACGAGAAAAACTCTCAAATGTATGAATATCTTTCTGGGATGGTGCGTGTTTAACATAGGTAAGTAGTAACAGACACATAACCCAGTAAACGCTCGCGGTTGCAACCCCACAACCTACACCACCAAGTTCTGGTGCACCAAACTTACCGTAAATGAAAATATAGTTGACAGGGATATTCACTAATAGCCCGATAACGCCAATAACCATCGCTGGTTTGGTTTTTGACAGCCCTTCACACTGGCAGCGTAAAACCTGATAGAACAGGCAACCGGGTGCTCCCCACATAATTGCATGGATAAAATCGATGGATTTTTGTGCCAGAATGGGATCGACATTATGCTGCGCTTCTATAATAAATCGGCAGTTATATAAAATCGTCATTACAAAGATAGAAAGAAATGTCGCCAGCCAAAAACCTTGTTGGATCTGGCCTGCAACATTTTTTCTCTGACCTGAGCCATTCATATGGGCAACTATCGGCGTTAAAGCCATCAAAATCCCTTGAGCAAGCAAAATCGCTGGCAGCCAGATTGATGTCCCTATAGCAACAGCGGACATTTCTATTGCACCTGCTTTACCGGCCATGACTGTATCGACGACTCCCATCGCAGTTTGTGAAGACTGAGCGATAATGACGGGGATCCCCAGAGCGAGCAAACTACGCGCTTCATTTAAATATTTCTGCACGTACTACACCTTTTAATTGAAAAATTGACGATAGAAAAAACAAGGAATATTTCTGCGAGCAAACAGAACTGTTTGAAAAGCAACCTCTTGTTAACATAGGTATTGTATAGGACTCATTTTACTAATCCAATCATTGTTTGATATTTAGTCTAAATGAGGAATAACATTACACGTGAAATAGTGTTTAAAAGAGATTAGTGGGTTACACTAACTTATTATGCAAAACGATGAAAGAGGTTCCCCATGTTTACAGGCATTGTTCAGGGAAAGGCGCCTATAGTTGCTATTGAAGAAAAAACACATTTTCGGACTCATATAGTCAAATTTCCGGCTGAATTATTACCTGATATTGAAACGGGAGCTTCCGTTTCTCATAATGGCTGTTGTCTGACTGTCACAAAAATTGATGGTGACTTGATTAGCTTTGATTTGATGAAAGAGACGTTGCGTCTGACTAATCTTGGTGAGCTTAAGATTGGTGATTTAGTTAATTTGGAAAGGGCAGCAAAATTCGGTGATGAAATTGGCGGGCATTTAATGTCCGGGCATGTGATTACAACAGCTGAAATTGCGAAAATTTTCACTTCAGAAAATAACCATGAAATATGGTTCCGTATTTATGACAAACAATTGATGAAATATATCCTGCATAAAGGATTTGTTGGCATTGACGGGATTAGTCTGACCATCGGAGATGTAGTAAATAATCGTTTTTGTGTTCATTTGATACCGGAAACGTTAGAGCGCACAACATTGGGTAAAAAGCGTATCGGCCATAAAGTGAATATTGAAATTGATCCACAGACTCAGGCGATTGTAGATACTGTTGAACGTTTCATGGCGCAGAAAGAACAAGAAAAAGTATTATCACAGTTGGAAGGTAATTAAAATTTTGCAGAAAAAAGCTACAGTTTTCACTTCTGTAGCTTTTTAATGGTATTCCAAACCCACGAGTAAAATATTAACGCGGAACTCTTAATCCATTTTCAATTCCACGTGGGCTGAACATAACCTGCCATAACTGGATATCTCTGGCGCGAAATGCCCCGGCGCAGGCATTCAGATAATAACTGAACATTCGTTTGAAGCGGGGGCTATAATTATGAGCTATTTTATCCCAGTTTGTAATAAAACGTTCATACCATGCCATCAGAGTACGATCATAGTCAGCTCCGAAGTTATGCCAGTCTTCCATCACAAATTTCCCGGTACTGGCTTTGGCAATCATTGCAATCGATGGCAAATGCCCATTAGGGAAAATATATTTACCGATCCACGCATCGACATTCACTTTATCCCGGTTGGAACCAATGGTGTGCAGTAAGAAAAGACCATCAGGCTTCAGATTCCTACGTACTACGTCGAAATAGTTAGCATAATTTTTGGAGCCGACATGTTCAAACATGCCGACAGAAACGATTCTGTCAAACTGGAGGTTTAGATCCCGATAATCTTCAAGGATAATTTTCACATCCAGATCTTTACAGCGCTCCTGAGCATATTTTTGTTGCTCCACTGAAATAGTGACTCCAGTGACGGAAACGGAATAATGTTTGGCTGCGTAAGCGGCTAATCCGCCCCAACCACAACCGATATCCAGCAGAGTCATACCCGGCGATAACTGTAATTTTTCGCAAATCAGCCGAAGTTTATTAGACTGAGCTTCTTCCAGTGAATTCGCATCTTTCCAGTAGCCGCATGAATATTGCATATTGGGATCAAGCATGAGTGTAAATAGATCATTACCCAAATCGTAATGTTCTTCCCCTACAATCCATGCCCGTTTAGGGGACTGTAAATTAAACAGGCGGGAAGTCATAACCATCAAAATATCCTTAAAATTTTTTGGAATTTTGTGTTCCAGACCAGCCCGTAATATTTTATAAAAGAAAACATCTAAACGCTCACAATCCCACCAGCCATCCATATAGCTTTCGCCTAATCCTAAAGATCCCTGTTTCAATACTCTTTTATAAAAATCAGGGTTTTTGACTTGTATGTCAAAAGGGCGTTTTCCATTAATTTGAATACCCGCCTCCTGAAGCAGGTCATTCGCAATCCTATGCCACTGGTTAGTGATTTTTTTATTTTCTTCAACGAAAGATGAACTCATATACTCTCCAACATTTATGTGGTGGAATTTTGAGGTACCTCTTTGTTACTGGTTATTTATGCTTCCCGGGATTTGTTTTCTTGCCGTTAAACTGCATTTTGAAATCCGTAGGAATATTGAAACTAATCAGAAAATGACTTAAAGGCAGTTATGCCGTTCGTCCGTGATATAAAAGAGAGCTTCATTGCTCTTCTAAACCTCAAATTCCGAGTTTTTAGAATAATGAATCCATATGAGTATATGAGTGAAATAATATTTAAACAATAAGCAAGAAAAAGGCCATATCATCATATGGCCATTCGTTGAGAATATTCTTAGGTATTATATTGTAGAGTAACTAATTGATTGATAATTAGTTAACAATATCATCCTTTCTCTTTTGTAAATAATAACCTATCACCATTGGGATAATGGTAGCTACCATCACTGTTGTCGTTGATAAGAGAGGATTTTTCATAAACATAGCAACAAGCATACTGGCAATAAAACAAAGACCTAATTGTAAAGCATTTTGCAATGCGGCAGCTTTACCGCTGTCTTTCGGATAAACGGAAAGAGCATTTGCTACAGCAATCGGATAAGAAGCGCCATTCATTGCTGCCATAACACAAAAAGGAATAAGAATAACGATGAAAGAAGGATAGAACCAAGCAGCTAAATAGATAAGTATCATGCTTATGGCATAACCTGCCAATAAGATAGGGAATATAGTTTCACTTTTAACTTTTTCTAACAAAATACGGCAGCCATACCCACCCACCATAAATGCCAAAGTTTGTGGAATATAACTTAAACCGATATCTGTCGCGTCATAACCCATACTATTCAAAATAGTTGGTGAACCTGTTAACCAGGCAAAAAAGCCGGCGCTACAGGAAGCATAAATCAAAACATTGCCGCTAAAAACTGATGACTTCAATAAGGTGAAGAAAGAAGCACTATGATTATCTGCGCTGGTATCAATGGGAACACGTTTGTTCGTCAGAAAAAGTGTAGGTATCAGTAGTAACAGCGTTACAACCATCAAGACAAGAAAGATAACCCTCCAGCTTGTGTGTGACAGTAACCATGCGCCTAATAATGGTGCAAGGGCAGGGGAAAGCGCAACTAATGGCATAATCATAGCGAAAACACGTTTCGTGCGTTCAGCATCATATCTGTCGACAACCAGAGCCTGCCAGGAAACGGCAGCAGAGCAGACCCCAACAGCCTGAATAAATCTCAGGACAAGTAATTGAGTCGCATCTGTTATCCAAAGTATGCCCAGACAGCTGAGGCAAAACAGGGACAAACCGATAATCAGAACAGGCTTTCTTCCCAGACGGTCGGAAAGTAATCCCCATAAAAGCTGAGCAACGGCAAAACCGCCGAGAAAAATGCTAAGACTTGCACTGATGGCACCTTTTGATGTGTTTAAATCTTTACTCATAGCATCAAAGGCGGGCAGATACATATCAATGGCTAAGTAGCCGAGCATACTCAGACCAGCAAGATAAAACATAAATGGAAGAGAGTTTTTATTTGTTGTCATTGTGTTAATAAATCGCGTTAGTCAATCGGTGTGGTAATTGATAAAGAAATATGGAGCTTATTTTATATGGCGTGATTTTTGATTGTGAAACGGTATTATTTGTACCATGCTATGAAAAAAATTAAAAGGAAGAAACATGTGGTCTGAATATTCTCTGGAAGTTGTTGATGCGGTGGCAAGAACAGGAAGTTTCAGTGCGGCTGCATCAGAGCTTCACCGTGTGCCTTCTGCTGTCAGTTATACGATAAAGCAACTTGAAGAATGGCTGGCAGTTTCTCTGTTCGAACGCCGTCACCGTGACGTAGAGTTAACTGAAGCAGGAGCTATTTTTGTTAAGGAAGCCCGTTCTGTTATCAAAAAAATGAATCATACCCGGCACCAATGTCAGCAGGTAGCAAACGGATGGCGAGGACAACTCAGTATCGCTGTTGATCAGGTTGTTAAACCAGAACGGACACGTCAGCTTATTCTGGATTTCTATCGTCATTTTCCGGATATTGAGTTATTTATCTATCCCGAAGTTTTTAATGGTGTATGGGATGCGCTGGTGGATGGGCGTGTTGATGTTGCTATTGGAGCAACACGTGCTTCTCCGGTTGGTGAGCGATACAGTTTCAGGGATATGGGTTTTATGCCATGGCTGTGTGTTGCCAGCCCTAAGCATGAGCTGGCGTTCGTAACGGAAAAATTAAATGATGACCAATTGCGGCCTTATGCCAGTTTATGTCTTGAGGATACATCACGAAGCCTGCCTAAACGTGATACATGGGCTTTAGATAATCAGCGGCGGCTGGTTGTTCCTGACTGGGAAGCGGGGTTATCCTGTTTAATGGAGGGATTGTGTGTGGGAATGGTACCTAAACACAGGGCATTACCGCTTATTCGCCAGGGAAAATTGAGTGTGCTTGAGCTTGAGCAGCCGTTACCTGATAGTCCGTGCTGTCTGACATGGTCACAAAAAAGCCATTCACCTGCATTAAGCTGGTTGCTTGAATATCTTGGTGATAACACAACGCTTAATGCTGAATGGCTACAAGAAGACTAACTGTTAGCGACGATAATCAATAAAAGGACCATCGGCAACAGAGCGACGCTCTACAAGACGTGGATGAACCTCGATGGTTTGAGCATCTTCACGTTTATTGATAATCCTATCAAGTAGCGTGGAGAAAGCCATTTGTCCCAGCCGTTCTTTAGGTTGATGAATGGTTGTCAGTGCTGGTGTGAAATAGCGTGCATTACGGATATTGTCATAACCAATGATGGAAATATCCTGAGGAACGCGTAAACCCATTTCATCGGCAGCACAAATAGCTCCCATTGCCATCACATCCCCGCCACAGAACACAGCGGTAGGGCGATGTTTCTGGTTTAAGATCTTACACATTGCCTGATAACCTGATTCAGGCTCAAAATCCCCCTGAACAACCCATTCATCCCGAATAGTGATATTGGCTTCTTTCAATGCCTTGAGAAAACCCTGATGACGTCCACCCCCTGTATTTCTGGCTAATGGGCCGGGAATGGAGGCAATATCACGATGCCCACGTTCAATCAAATACCGGCCAGCTAAATAACCACCGTGGAAGGCATTATCAATAATGGCATCCGTAAAGTCCCCTCTGGATTCCCCCCAATCCATGACAACCATAGGAATATTGCGATAATCCTCCAGCATCCCCAGCAACTGTTGAGGATATTCTGAACACATAACTAATAAACCATCTACACGCTTTTGCGCCAGCATCGCGAGATAAGCTTTTTGTTTGTCGAGGTTGTTATGGGAATTACATAAAATCAATGTATAGCCTTTGCTATAACAACTATTTTCGACAGACTCGATTATTTCAGCAAAATAGGGTGCTTCACTTGAGGTTGCCAATAACCCGATAGATTTTGTGTGGTTGACTTTTAAGCTTCGGGCAACGGCACTGGGAGAATAATTCAGTTCCTTAATGGCAGCCCATACTGCGGCCTTCGTATCTTCGGCGACGAAACGGGTTTTATTAATAACATGGGATACGGTTGTGGTTGAAACACCAGCGCGTTTAGCCACATCTTTAATCGTTGCCATGATAAAAAGGACTCCTGACCTTTTGGTCTAAATTTGTATACCCTTTATCTGGATATAGAACTTTGTTAATCATTTGCCAGTATTATATTTGTATATAGGAAGATAACTGGCAATAATTTAGCGAGAAACCGTGAATTTTGTCTGATCTAGCTCAAAAGTGAAAGCAGTAATCGATGCTATAAAGTATATGTATTAAATATCACAGTGCGATTTTTAATCTTTGAGATAAATAACCACTTAAAATTTATGATGTTGCTGAGTCTTAATTTTCACGATGAGGATGGTTTATGGATACAGATCTGAAATTGGGATTATTGACTGCCTGTAGTGCGTTAGTCATGATTGTTTTTCTGGCGAGTCTCTGTTTGATCGCTTGAGTCCGGAAATAACCTTAAGTCCAGAAATAATATTGTGGTGAAACGCCATCTATTTTTTCAAGGGGAAGTTTTTCACGATTCAGAAAGTATCCATGGATGAAACATGTGTGAAGAACCGGAAAAACTTACCCTTGTATTTAACTGATAGGCTAATTAAGCCAGATTTTCTTCCACAAACTGCCAGTTAACCAGAGCCCAAAAATGCTCCAGATATTGAGGACGTGCATTGCGGTAATCGATGTAATAAGCATGTTCCCAAACATCAACAGTCAGAACAGGCTTATCTTCACCAGTCAGCGGAGTTGCTGCATTGGAAGTATTAACGATAGCCAGGCTACCATCAGTTTTCTTGACCAGCCATGTCCAGCCGGAGCCGAAGTTTTTCAGGGCTGCATCAGTAAATTGCTGTTTGAATTCAGCAAAAGAGCCGAAAGCTTTGTTGATTGCTTCTGCAACTTTGCCGGTAGGTTCACCACCACCGTTTGGTGACAGGCTGTGCCAGTAGAAAGTGTGGTTCCATACTTGCGCAGCATTATTGAAGATACCGCCATCAGAAGTTTTGATGATTTCTTCCAGTGTTTTTCCGGCAAATTCTGTACCTTTAATCAGGTTGTTCAGGTTCACAACATAAGCATTGTGATGTTTGCCGTAATGATATTCCAGAGTTTCTGCTGAGATATGAGGTTCTAAGGCATCTTTAGCATAAGGTAATGCTGGTAATTCAAAAGACATTGCATACTCCTTTTAATATCGGGTTTTTGGCTTTATAAACCATGATTCGTAAAGTATTAATCATGGATAGAGCAAATTTAAGCTTATTATCATGTTGCTATTTTAGTGATTATCTTAACAACTTTTCTGCTAAATAACAGGGAAAAAGATGCGATTTAATGATGAGCTGATGTAGAACTGTTCAGTTTTAATGGATTAAATATTTATAGGGGATGGAAATCTCAGCGATTACAAAATGTTGTTCATGATAAAAATTTGTAGCAGCACGTTCGCTGTAGAAAATCAGCACCAGAAAGTGGTATTCTGAATCAATCTTTTCTGATGCTGATAAACAGCACCTGCGGTTTAAGGAAGTAAAAATGACGACAATTGAGAAAATCGAACGCCAAATTAATGAAAACCCGATTTTGCTGTACATGAAAGGCTCACCGAAACTGCCAAGCTGTGGTTTCTCTGCTCAGGCTGTTCAGGCTTTATCTGCTTGTGGTGAACGTTTTGCTTACGTGGATATTTTGCAAAACCCGGATATCCGTGCTGAATTACCTAAGTATGCTAACTGGCCGACATTCCCTCAGCTTTGGGTTGATGGTGAGTTAGTCGGGGGATGTGACATCCTGATGGAGATGTATCAACGCGGTGAATTGCAAACATTGATTAAAGAGACCGCAGATAAATACCGTGAGCAAGAAGACAGCCAGTAATATTTGATAACCATTATTGGAGCTAAGAGCCTAATAAAATAGGCTCTTAGTTTATCAGACTTCGCCGTCCGGAGTGGCCATAGGCCAACCACCTAGTCGCTTCCAGCGATTAACCAATTCGCAGAAAAGCAGACTTGTCCGATCTGTATCATAGAGAGCACTGTGTGCCTGATTACTGTCAAAGGGGATTTCTGCTGTAATGCAGGCTTTTGCCAGAATAGTTTGACCAAGCACCAAACCACTCAGTGCAGCCGTATCAAACGTGGCAAAAGGATGGAATGGATTACGTTTTAAACCAGAGCGTTCAGCCGCTGCCATAACAAAATTGTGATCAAAACTAGCATTATGAGCAACTATAATGGCGCGATTGCAATTACTCCCTTTCATACCTTTACGGACCATCTTAAAAATGGCATGCAGCGCAGTATATTCGCTGACGGCACCCCGTAATGGATTAGTCGGGTCAATACCTGTAAATGCCAGCGCGGCGGGATCAAGATTGGCTCCTTCAAAGGGCTCAATATGGAAATGCAGCGTATCAGCCGGCGCCAGCCAACCTTCTTCATCCATTTTTAACGTCGTTGCAGCTATTTCAAGTAAAGCATCTGTCCGCGCATTAAACCCAGCGGTTTCTACATCAATAACAACGGGATAATAGCCACGAAAGCGCCCACTGAGCATGTTTTGATCTTTTATATTAGACATCTGATTTTATTCTTAACTTCAGGATAGCGGATATTATGACAAAATTTATTAAGCATTGCAGAAGTAATATCTACCTAGTGGAAACGAAGGGCATGTTAAAGATGCCCTTGTATATGGAGACTTGCATATGGAAAATAGTTAATGGCCTAATGCACTACTGGCGCTTTTATTTTCAATAAGTTCGATTTTATAACCGTCAGGATCTTCAACAAAAGCGATAACAGTTGTTCCGCCTTTCACTGGCCCCGCTTCACGAATGACATTTCCCCCGGCAAGTTTGATACGCTCACACGTTGCCGCAACATCATCAACACCTAAAGCAATATGGCCGAATGCTGTACCCATTTCGTAGCTATCAACATCCCAGTTATACGTTAATTCGATGACCGCACCTTGGCTTTCATCAGAGTAACCTACAAAGGCGAGGGAATATTTATACTCTGGATTTTCACTCGTACGAAGTAGACGCATGCCCATTACTTTAGTATAAAAATCAATCGAACGTTGCATGTTGCCAACACGGATCATTGTATGAAGTAGACGCATGATTACCTCTTATGTTTATGGTTTTATATCAAAATATTAATTTTACGAAATAGCAAAAGAGCAAAATTTCGTGCTCTGACCCCATTGTTTTTTAACTATATATGGTAAACATAAGGTAATTCAATGCGTCCTTTCACCTTTGTTTTACTCGCTACTATTTTGTAATCCATTATTTGATGTGAGCTGGATCTAGATAGTGTTGCAATTCTCTCAGAGATAATCGTTTAGGTAATTTTGTATACAGGAGGATGACATGGCTGAGCAACTAGAGTTTTTTGTTATTCCTAATCCTTGCAAGGGGATTTGTGAATCTGGTCCGCGTGGTTTCTGTCGAGGTTGCTATCGTAATAGAGAAGAGCGCTTTATGTGGATGAAATTATCTGATGGGCAAAAAAGAGAAATATTGCGGCTATGCCATGCCAGATATCTGCGGACACTGAAAAATAACGGTCATGATGAAGTTGTTCCATCAAAACAGCTTGGGTTATTTTAATTCACATTTTTAACTGTTAATGAAACTTTCTTATATGAATAATATTTCATATTTTCATTATGGTTAAGAACTTTTTCCATGATAAAGTGATATTTTATTCATATTACCTATTTTTTATTTGATATAGGTCATTTAAAAATATTACAGAGATTGACTAATTAAACCCTTAAGGTAAAGGTTTCTTATCAAATAATTAATTATTGAACAATAATCGCGCTAATTGGTTATCTGTTTGTTTTTAATGAACTTTATTATCCACTTAACGCTAACTGTAAGATAAAAATGATATTAATGTAAAAATATATAGATTAGTATTTGGATGGCGGTTATTCTTATAGAACTTTAACCGAGCGGTATTGTGTCTATTTTTTGGAGTTTGTATCTGTTTCGTTGATATTTAAAATCTTAATAGTTAAGTTGGAGGATTATTTTATACAGTTTATATCGTTGGTGGATTAATGCGCGATTTTGTTTGGTGCGCCGTAAAACTTCGCTCTTTAGGGCGACGAAGATGTCAACTTTAAGTAACAAGCCAACGCGATACTAATTAAGTAATTAGCGAAATATCTGACTCTACTAATGTGAGCAAGATATAGGATGCGTATCCATTATTCATATGAATAAACTGATTGGATAATTCATTGATGTTATATGAGTCTCTAATTATAAGGAGGGGTAATTGGAATTGACATTGGGATCAGACCTGGCACGTTTAGTTCGTGTTTGGCGCGCTTTAATTGATCATCGTTTGAAGCCGTTGAAATTAACTCAGACACATTGGGTTACTCTTTACAATATTAGTTTGTTACCACCGGAGCAGTCACAGATACAACTTGCAAAAGCAATTGGTATTGAACAACCATCCCTGGTAAGAACTTTAGATCAATTAGAAGAAAAGAAACTCATTACAAGGCACACATGTGCTAATGATAGGCGCGCTAAAAGAATCAAATTAACAGAAGAGTCAGAAAATTTTATCAGAGAAGTGGATAGTGTTATTGGTTCGACGAGGAAAGACATCTTGGAGGGAATTACTCATGACGAGTTAATTCTACTTGCTTCTGTAATAAAAAAAATCGAAAAAAATATTAGCCAATTACATAAACAGGTAATATAAAAATTAATCGATAAAAAGAAAATCGCGGGCCATATTTTGGTGATCCGCGATTTTTTTGTTTAAATATACTTTAACCCTATTAGATAGGAGAGACCGTTGTTGAATCGCCACTATCGGCAATTTTGATACGTTGCCCTTTACTGAATATAACTTGATCCTGTTTTTGCACCACAACAATATTTCTTCCGCTGTCAGTACGGATTTCCAATTCGACACCTTTTGTTTGATCGATAGCACCTTCAATTCCTTGACCTGCCATTCCACCGACAATAGCTCCAGCAGCTGTTGCAAGCCTCTGTCCTCTACCGCCGCCAACCGAATCACCTAACAATCCCCCCAATACTGCTCCGCCAATCGCTCCTAGCATGTTTTGGTTGCCAGCCTGAGAGCCTTTTATAGTGACCGGACGGACGGACAAAATAGTCCCGTAGGTTACGTTTTGAACTTGTTTGGCCTGATCAATTGAGTAAGTATCACTAGACAGTGCTCCCATGTCAGCACATCCAGATAATGTTGTTACTACAACTGCACCAACCAGGAAACGTTTGAACATAGTTACTCCTAATTTTAATGCCTCAAGAGAAATCTGGTAATAATCCTACAATCAAGCATTCGGCTACAATGATCAGTAACAAGTATAATAATTTTACGAGTTACTTATTCTATACATTAATAGCCGCTCTATAACTATATAATAAATTTCTACATTGAACGCCAATAGGAATAATTCCTGACCAAAAGTTTAGCATGTTTTGTGAAGAGCTCTCCAAAACTCAGATTTTATCTCTTATATTCTGAGTGAAACATATATAGTCCAAATCAATGTGTTTTATAGTTACACAGGTTTATTTACAGATGTAATCCATTCTTTAAATAGGGGAATATTTATGAAGTCAGGACGTTATATTGGTGTGATGTCTGGCACCAGTATGGATGGAGTCGATGTCGTTTTAGCAGAAATCAGTGATAAAGCTGTTATACAAAAGGAAAATTACAGCCATCCGTTTCCTCAGGAGCTTAAGCAAAAATTACTGGCTATTTGTCAGGGCCAGCAAACCACATTATCAATAGTTGGGCAACTCGATTATGAATTGGGAACGCTTTTTGCTGAATCAGTCAAAGGGTTATTAAAGAAAACCGGATTAACTGCGAATGATATCACTGCAATTGGGTGTCATGGGCAGACTGTATGGCATGAACCGGATGGTGAAAAGCCATTTACGATGCAAATTGGTGACAATAACCGTGTAACGGCATTAACCGATATTACAACAGTAGGTGATTTTCGCCGCCGTGATATGGCTTATGGCGGTCAAGGAGCACCTTTAGTTCCTGCTTTCCATATGGCGGTATTGGGCGATCCAACGGAAAGGCGTGTGATCTTGAATATTGGCGGAATTGCGAATATTTCCGCTCTTCTGCCAAATTCTGCGGTTAAGGGATATGATACCGGGCCGGGTAATATGTTGATGGATGCCTGGACATGGCGTCATAAACAGCAGTCTTATGATAAAGATGCACAATGGGCAGGAGAGGGTAATGTAAACAAAGCCTTGCTCCAGAAGATGCTTTCAGACCCCTATTTTGCACGTACTGCACCAAAAAGCACCGGGCGGGAATATTTCAATATGGCATGGCTGGAAAAACAGCTGGCTGATTTCCCTGATGTCAGTCCGGTCGATGTACAGGCCACTCTTGCTGAACTGACAGCTGTTAGCATTGCTGAACAAGTACTGTTAAATAACGGTTGTGAGCGCTTACTGGTTTGTGGCGGTGGAGCCAGAAACCCACTTATAATGCGTCGGTTATCTGCTTTGTTGCCTGATACTGAAGTTGCAACAACAGACAAATATGGATTAAGTGGTGATGATATGGAAGCGCTAGCATTTGCTTGGCTGGCATTCCGTACCATGTCTGGGTTGTCGGGTAACTTGCCATCGGTGACTGGTGCTGATAGGGAAACAATTTTAGGTGCAATTTATCCTGTTGCTGGCTGATAACAATGTTATGCTGAAACTCACTTAGAAATAGAGAATTAGACATGTCAGAACATAATGATACTCATATAGCAGAGCTGCGCCGTGAATATATGCGTGGTGGGTTACGGCGAAAGGATCTTACTGAAGAGCCGATGGTTCTTTTTGAGCTTTGGCTGAAACAGGCCTGTGATGCTGGGCTTAGCGACCCAACAGCGATGTGCGTAGCAACAGTCGATGAGCATGGGCAGCCTTATCAGCGTATCGTTCTATTGAAGCATTTTGATAACCGCAGTCTGGTTTTTTATACCAATCTTGGTAGCCGCAAAGCGAAACATTTAGCCCAGAATAACCGTATCAGCCTCCATTTCCCCTGGTATCAGCTTGAACGTCAGGTCAGCTTTCTGGGCAAAGCCGAACGTTTATCACCTCTCGAAGTAGTGAAATATTTCCATAGCCGCCCGAGAGACAGTCAGATTGCAGCCTGGGCTTCACAACAATCTTCCCGTATTTCTGCCCGAAGTATTTTAGAAGGGAAGTTTTTAGAGCTGAAGCAGAAGTTCCAGAATGGCGAAGTGCCATTGCCCAGTTTTTGGGGTGGGTTCCGGGTTGAATTTGATTCAGTAGAGTTCTGGCAGGGGGGAGCAAGCCGTCTGCATGATCGTTTTCTATACCTGCGTGAAGGAGATGAGTGGCATATTGATCGTCTGGCGCCTTAACTGCATTAATTACCGTTTTTAATACTGGCACTTATAGTACTGGCGTTTTATGCTATAGCACGCGATTTACAGCGAATCGCGACAATTAGACAATGATATATGCCTGATAGATTGCAAGTTGCAGTGCGGTAGTATTAAGAACAAATGATACACCCGATAAAGCTGCAACTTGGAAGATGAAGGATATAAGTAAAGAATACAAACCAATGGAGTCATTGATGTCTAGCAATAACCTGATTAAACAACTGCAAGAGCGGGGCCTTATTGCCCAGGTAACGGATGAAGAAGCGTTAGCGGAAAGACTGGCGCAAGGTCCGGTCTCTCTCTATTGCGGCTTCGATCCTACCGCTGACAGCTTGCATTTGGGCCATCTGGTTCCCTTGCTGTGTTTAAAAAGATTCCAACTGAATGGACATAAACCGGTAGCTTTGGTAGGTGGTGCGACAGGTTTGATTGGTGATCCTAGTTTTAAAGCGACGGAGCGCAAATTAAACACAGAAGACACGGTTAAAGAGTGGGTTGAGAAAATTCGTAACCAAGTTTCTCCGTTCCTGAGCTTTGAAGGTGAAAACGGTGCAGAATTGGCCAATAACTATGACTGGTTTGGCCAAATGGATGTCCTTTCTTTCCTGCGTGATATTGGCAAGCACTTTTCCGTTAACCAGATGATCAATAAAGAAGCGGTTAAACAACGCCTGAACCGTGATGATGTTGGCATTTCGTACACTGAGTTTTCTTATAACCTGTTGCAGTCTTATGACTTTGCTAACCTGAATGGAAAATATGGTGTTGAATTGCAGATTGGTGGTTCTGATCAGTGGGGCAACATTACATCAGGTATCGATTTGACTCGTCGTTTACATCAGAAACAGGTATTTGGTCTGACAGTACCTTTGATTACTAAATCTGATGGTACTAAATTTGGTAAAACAGAAGGTGGAGCAGTCTGGCTGGATCCGAAGAAAACCAGTCCATACAAATTTTATCAGTTCTGGATTAACACAGCTGATGCAGATGTTTACCGTTTCCTTAAATTCTTCACTTTCATGGACATTGAAGAAATTAATGCATTGGAAGAAGAAGATAAAAACAGTGGTAAAGCTCCGCGTGCGCAGTATGTTCTGGCAGAAGAAGTCACTAAACTGGTTCATGGAGAAGCTGGTTTAACGGCGGCGAAGCGTATCACAGCGAGTTTGTTCTCTGGAGCAGTCGCTGATTTAACCGAAGATGACTTTGCACAGTTGGCACAGGATGGTATGCCAGCGATTGAGCTTGAGAATGGTGCTGATTTACAGCAGGCACTGATCGCTGCTGAGTTTGTACCTTCCCGTGGGCAGGCTCGTACTATGATTAGTTCTAATGCTGTTTCTGTCAATGGTGAAAAACAGTCTGAAGCGATGTATGTATTTGCGGACGAAGATCGTCTGTTCGGGCGTTATACTTTATTACGTCGTGGTAAAAAACATTATTGCCTAATTGATTGGAAATAATTCATAAAAGTATTACTAAGGGCAACATCATTGTTGCCCTTAAAGTATCTGGCTGTTTTATAACTCATTTACGGTTCTTAAAATAACAAATCAGGCCTAATCATGAAAAACATTCTTTCAATTCAGTCTCATGTCGTTTTTGGCCATGCAGGAAATAGCGCATCTGTTTTTCCGATGTGTCGTATGGGAGTGAACGTATGGCCATTAAATACAGTCCAATTTTCTAATCATACTCAATATCCACAATGGCGTGGCTGTGTGATGCCACCAGAACATCTGGCTGAAATCGTGCAGGGAATTGGTGAAATTGATAAATTGGCATCCTGTGATGCTGTTCTCAGTGGGTATATTGGTTCTGCGGAGCAGGGAAACTATATCCTTGATATTGTAAAGCAGGTGAAACAGGCTAACCCTGAAGCATGGTATTTTTGTGATCCTGTTATGGGCCACCCAGAGAAAGGATGTATTGTGGCTCCGGGAGTTTCTGAATTCCTCAGTGAAAAGGCATTGCCTATCAGTGATATCATTGCGCCTAATTTATTGGAGCTTGAAACATTGGCGGCAATGGAAATCAAAAATGTGGAGCAGGCGGTATCAGCAGCCCGTCAGCTATGCCAAAAAGGCCCAAAAATTGTTTTAGTCAAACACCTCAGCCGAGCAGGTTATCAGAAAGATAATTTCGAAATGTTGCTGGTGACTAAAGAAAATAGCTGGCATATCAGCCGTCCATTGATTGATACCGGTGAGCGTCAGCCCGTTGGAATTGGTGATTTAACCAGTGGCTTATTCCTTGCTAATTTGTTGAAAAGCACATCGCTGACAAATTCGGTATTACAGGCAGCGTTGGAGCATACGACAGCAGGTGTTTACGAAGTTATGCTGGAAACGCAAAAAAGCGGAGAATTTGAATTACAGCTTGTTGCTGCCCAGGATAAGATGGTGACTCCAGCCCATAAATTCAAAGCCATGCAAATCGATTAAGTATAAAAGCAGTTAATATCTTTATGCTTCCGGCAAATTTATACCGGAAGCCGTTTCCTATAAGTAAACGGCGTAGCGAAAAATAAGCCCAAAGATAAAACTACCTCTGGGCTTATTTCATTATATCAAATGATTATTGAAATTATTTCAATTCCAGTTCGTTCATGGCAGCGATGCTGAAGCCGCCATCAACATGCAGGATTTCACCGGTAATACCACCAGACAGGTTAGAACACAGGAATGCAGCCGCATTACCTACGTCTTCTGTAGTGACGGTACGGCGGATAGGTGTGACTGATTCACAGTGTGCCAGCATCTTACGGAAATCTTTGATACCGGATGCTGCCAGAGTACGGATTGGGCCTGCGGAAATGCCATTAACACGAATACCTTCAGCACCCATAGCATTCGCCATGTAACGCACGTTTGCTTCCAGAGAAGCTTTTGCTAATCCCATCACGTTGTAGTTAGGGATTGCACGCTCTGCACCTAAATAGCTTAAAGTTAGCAGCGCTGAGTCAGGATTCAGCATACTACGACATGCTTTTGCCAATGCGACGAAGCTGTATGCGCTGATATCATGTGCAATTTTGAAACCTTCACGGCTGACGGCATTAACGTAATCGCCATCAAGTTGTTCGGCAGGGGCATAACCGATAGAGTGAACAAAACCATCGAATTTCGGCCATACCTTACCCAGTTCAACGAACAATGTGTCGATACTTTCATCTTGAGCCACGTCGCATGGCAGAACGATGTTTGAATTCAGAGATGCTGCGAATTCTTCGACACGAGGTTTCAATTTGTCATTCTGGTAGGTAAAAGCCAGTTCTGCACCTTGTTCGTGCATTGCTTTCGCAATTCCATAAGCAATAGACAGTTTGCTGGCGACGCCAGTAATTAGAATGCGCTTGCCGGTCATGAAACCCATATCAGTTCCTTATTGTTCTTAATGTTCAAAATACCAGAGTTAATAGTGTAGTGTATTAAAAATATAACCTACATAAATCGGGTATTCGTTGTTAGTAAACGGAGGAGATTCTACCACGCCGGAGAAAAATGTGTTGAGTTTCCACTGCTGTTCCGATGAGTGAATAAAATCTGCTCAGTAAAAATCAAGTGATATCCTGTCTCCAGGCTTCGGTAGACAGAGGTTCACCAAAATGGCTGGATATCAACTTGCGGGTGATATCGTGTAACGGAGAAGCCAGCACTTCAGCAGTATTACCGCGCTCTACGACTTCCCCCTGATGCATAACCAACACTTGATCACTGATGTGTTTCACCATACCAAGATGTTGAGTGACATAAATATAAGCAATACCATGTTTCTCCTGTAATTCCAGCATCAGATTAATAATCTGGGAACGCATCGACATATCAAGAGAAGCGAGGGCTTCATCAGCAACAATAACCTGAGGTTGTAATATCAGTGCCCGTGCCAGTGCTACCCGTTGTTTCTGACCAGATGCCAGCATATGTGGGTAATAGTTGGCATGATCTGGCAGGAGACCAACCTGACGTAGTGTCTGATTGATGCGTTTTTCCCGTTCAGAAGGTGGCAGCTCTGTATTCAGAATTAAGGGCATATCCAGAATCTGACCAATACGTTGGCGGGGATTTAATGATGTGCTCGGATCCTGAAAAATCATGCGAATGAGCTGGCTGCGATAACTATAATCGCCATAAATCAGCTTGTGATGATTAATTAATATTTCACCTGATGTCGGTTCTATTACACCTGACAGCATTCTGGCTAGTGTGGATTTGCCAGAACCGTTTGCACCAATAATTGCCAATGTTTTTCGTGGTTGCAAGGTAAAACTGACTGGCTTTACTGCATTAAGATGATGGCGCCGGAACAAGCCTGTACGGTAACGGAAAGTTTTTGTCAGATTTTTAACTTCCAGTAATGTCTCGACCATTTATTGTTCCTCCATGTTCAGGGGGAAGTGACAGGCGAAGGTATGGCTTTTGCTGCCGCGTAACCGCGGTGCTTCAATACAGGTTTTCTGGGCATAAGGGCAACGAGGCCCGAGACGGCACCCGATAGGCAAATGTTCCAGTGACGGAATGACGCCCGGCAGTGTATTAAGACGGCTTTTATGGGGTAGAGAGCTGCCGAAATCAGGAATAGACCGAATCAGTGCCTGTGTATAAGGGTGGTGAGGAGTGACCAGCAGTTCATCCGGTGTAGAGCTTTCTACGGTTTGTCCGCAATATAACACGTTGATACGTTTCACTAATTTACTCATCATTTGCAAGTCATGGCTAATCAGCAAAATAGTCATATTGTTATTCTGATTCAGGCTCGACAGCAGGCGGAATATCTGGGCCTGCGTTGTTGGTTCCATCGCATTGGTCGGCTCATCCGCGATCAGCAGTCTTGGCTGATTGGCAAGCGCAATGGCAATCATCACTTTTTGGCACTCTCCGTCAGTTAACTCATAAGGATAAGAGTTCATGATGTCGTGATGATCCTTAATACCCACCCGGTGGAGCAGTTCAATAGCCCGACGTTTTCGCCAGTTGAGACGTTGCCACCAACGGCCTTTAAATGTCCAGCCGGGGATAGACTGAATGAGTTGCTTACCAATACTTTCTGACGGGTCGAGACATAACTGAGGTTCCTGAAATATCATTGAAATATTGTGACCAATGACTTTACGACGCTGTCGCGGCGTCAGGCGTAATAAATCAATATCGTTGAACCGGAAGCGGTCTGCGGTAACGGTAATGTTATCTTTTGCAACCCCACAAATTGCCTTGGCGATAAGGCTTTTACCAGAACCAGATTCACCAGCCAGCCCGAGGATTTCACCTTCTGTTAATGAAATACTTAATCGGTCAACGGCTTTAACGGGGCCTTCTGACGTCATAAATTCAATGGTGAGGTTACGAATATCAAGTAGCGGCATTATTCGACTCCTGCATTAATGGCACGGTGCAGGCCATCGCCCAGTAAATTAACCAGCAGAACGCTCAGCATGATAGCTGCTCCCGGTAACATTACAGTCCAGGGGGCTGTGTAGATAAGCTCCAGTGATCCGCCGAGCATAGCGCCCCACTCAGGTGAGGGCAATTGTGCGCCAAGATTGAGAAAACCCAGAGCAGCAATATCAAGGATGGCGATCGAGAAAGTACGGGTTAACTCGTTTACTATCACAGCGGTAATATTCGGAAAAACAGCGTAACGTAAAATATGATAATTTGAAGCGCCATCCAGACGAGCAGAGATAATATATTCTTTATCCAGTTCATCATGCACAGCGGTATAGGCTGCCCGCACAATTCTTGGCAGTAATGCCAGCCCGATAGCGATCATTGCATGTTGCAGGCTGGCTCCCATAAAAGCAACGACAATGATGGCTAATAACAGTGAAGGTATGGAAAGTAGGGTGTCAAGAATGTGATTCAGGATCGCAGATTTCAGCCCGTGTGTGATGCCGGCAAGACTGCCGATAACTAACCCGACAATTGCCGCCGCGCTAGTCACAACCAGCGCAGCACCAAAAGTGGAGGAAGTACCAATCAGTAACCGACTGAATATATCCCGCCCCAGATCATCTGTCCCGAGAAAGAAGGCAACATTACCGTAGTGTGACCACGAAGGGGGCATCAGCTGGTCAATAAATTGTTGGTCAAGCTGATAGGGTGCAAGATGGCTACCAAAAAGACTTAATATAATTAAAATCAGTACGCCGTAAAAACCGGTCATTGCCAGTGCATCGGCATAGAAAAAACGCCAAATGACCCTCAGAGGCGATGGCGCTTTCTTTTCACGGTAAAAATTATCTAATGGCATACCATTCCTTATGTTTTAAAGGATTAGCCATCGCGCCAATAATATTAGTCAGCACGTTGACCGAAATAACTAAAGTACCTACTACCATTACACCTGCTGAAATTGCGGAGTAATCCTGCTGGCGGATGGCACTGATAAGCCATTGTCCCAGCCCCGGCCAGTTAAACACCTGTTCTGTCACCATAGCTAAGGTCAGCATGGTTGAAAACTGTAGTCCCAGCTTGGGAATAATAGGGGGCAGGGCGTTATGCAATAAGTGGCGACGTATAATGGTTAATTTTGATAGCCCGCGAGTCGCTGCTGATCTTATGTAGTTTGATGCTGAAATCTCTTCTGCGCTATTACGCATTAAACGAATAACATCAGTCATTGGCGCGACAGACAACGTGATGACAGGTAATATCATATGTAGTATTACATTCATGATCATCTCGTTACGATAAGGGCTTTTTGACAACCATGCATCAATCAGGGCAGAGCCTGTTACAGGCTCCATTCGGTACAGTAAATCAATCCGCCCTGATACCGGTAACCAGCCCAGATGCAGTGAAAACAAGAGTGTAAGTAACAAGGCTAACCAGAATACCGGAATGGAAAAACCAAACAGAGCAAGTGTGCTGATAATTTTATCTGCTTTTTTATTACGCCATACGCCGGCAACAATCCCTAATGGAATGCCAATTAATAGAGCCAGAGTGAATGAGAGTAGACAGAGCTCAAGCGTTGCCGGAAATACCTCATAGAGTTGGTCAACAATTCTCTCACCATTGATGCTGGAAATGCCAAAGTCCCATTGCAGTAATCCATGAAAATAGAACAGGTAAGCATCAAGCAAAGATGCGCCGCTTAAAGGGCCGTGAGGCGTAAAATACATCAGACTGAAGCTGATCAGTGAGAGAAAAAACAGTGTCACAATCAGCAGTAGCAAACGGCGCAATATATAAATAATCATTTGCTTCCTTTTTTATTTTCAGCGGGTGTATTTCCGGTGGATGTCTTTTCAGAAGAAGTAGAGTGTTCCTGTTCCCGATGGACACCGGCGAATGAGCTATTTCCAAACGGACTCAGAACTAATCCTTTAATGTTATAACGAAATATCTGTGATCGCATTGGGTATGCCAGTGGCAGTACAGGTAATTGTTGAGCAAGGATCTGCTGAGCAATATGATAACTTTTTATGCGAGCTGCTAACTGTTGATCTAACAGCGCTTGATGGATTGCATTATCAAAAGTTGCGTCACACCAACGGCTCAGGTTTGTCTGAGATGCGATAGCTGCGCAGCTAAATAGCGGGCGGAAAAAACTATCGGGATCATTACTGTCAGTAGACCAGCCTGCTAATGTCATGTCATGAGATTTATCCATGAGCTGGCTTTCCTGAAAACGGCCTTCAAGGGGGCGGATAGTCATTTTAATCCCAACATGCGCTAAATCTGCCTGAATCAGCTCTGCCATTTTCAAAGGGCTTGGGTTATAGGGTTTCGACGTGGTGGGAACCCAAAGTGTCAGTTCCAGACCATCTAACCCCAGTTTATTCAGTATCTGGCGGGATTTTTCAGGATTATATTCGGTAATTTCTGCCCGGTTATCATAAGCCCATGATGCCCTTGGTAAAATAGAGGCGGCAGTTTCAGCCGTACCATAATAGATGGCTCGCATCAGTCTTTGATTATTAATGGCATAGGCAATGGCCTGACGAACTTCCAGTTTATCCAGAGGTGGCTTACTGGTATTGAAAGCAAGATAGGCAATATTCATTCCTGAACGCAGGGTCAGACGCAGATTGGGGTCATTGTGGAGTATGTCCCATTGGTTGGCTGTAGGATAGGCTAATACATCACACTCACCTGTGAGCAGTTTGGAGATTCTGCCAGTACCACCTGCCCCGATATCTACAACAACTTGTTCCATCAGCGGCTTGCCTTTCCAGTAGTTATCATGTCGGATAAGACGGACAAATTGCCCCATTTGATAATCTTCCAGCATGAATGGCCCGGTTCCTACCGGATTCCAGTCAATTTGTTCCTCTTTATTTATGCTATGCAGTTTTTGTCCGTATTCTTCAGACAGTATAGGCGAATAATGCGTCGCCAGATGCCAGAGAAAGGAGGCATCAGGGGCGTTCAGGCGGAACTCGACAGTGTATTTATCAATTTTTCGGATGTCCTGAATGGAATCACCAAATTGTAAACTATCAAAATAGGGATAATGCCCACCATTAACATAGTGATAGTCATGTTTTTTATCGAATAACCGGCGGAAGCTGAAAACAACATCATCGGCGTTCATGGTGCGGGTCGGAGTAAACCACGTTGTTGACTGGAACGCGACATTATGGCGCAAATAGAAGCGATATGTTGCTCCGTTATCCCGAACTTCCCAACGAGAAGCTAATTCAGGAATTAGCCGATAGGTCAGGGGATCTACTCCCAACAGGCGGTCATAAATCTGGGCAGCCAGAGTATCCACGGTCAGGCCGCTGATAGCCATCTGCGGGTTAAACGTACTCAGATTGCCGTTGACGCAATAAATAAAGCCATGCTGCCGTATAGTTGCCGGAGCATAGGATAGGCTTTCCGACGACTGTCTGTAAGCAACTTTGGCTGTGGCTTTAGTCGTTTCTGGAATTGCTTTCTCAATAGCCAGAGCGGGAGTTGAAAGCAATAATATGATCCAGTAAATCAAATAGCGCATATAAAACATCAATTATGGGAAAAGTCTGGCTATTGTAACTTAATTAGCCCTTTCTGCTCAAAAACAACAACCAGATCACGCGGGTGAGAAAAATTCTCAATAAAACGCTTTACAAATATAAGTGATAAGCATTATCATTCTCATCGTGCTGTTGAGATATGTATTTTATGACCCCAGTCTGAGATCTCAATACGCATGACATTGCTCACATTGCTTCCAGTATTTTTTATTAGCCAGCTCGGGTGCTGGCTATTTTTTTATCTGTTATTCCCTTGCCGCAGTGCTCCAGCTCGAAAATTATTGGGTATATCATTTATTGAATTTTTTAATCTGCCACACTGATGCTGTGTTTTTTTATTAACCCGCGTAATTGATGGTATGTCAGGCTGAGTTTTGCTGCTGCTTTTTTCTGATTGAACTGGCTTTCTGCTATTGCCTGTATAATTAATTGCTTTTCACAGTCATTCTGCCATTGCCTTAAATCGAGTGGTAAATCAGGTAGAGTGCGATTATCAGTCTTATGTTTGATAGGTGAATCGTTGGCTGATTTTTGTGCATGAGTTTCTGAAGATACGGCAAAGGGATTAATAATGATGGTGTCTAAGGCATTTTGATTATCCCCATTACGGTAGATGGAGCGCTCTATCACATTTTTCAGTTCACGGACATTGCCGGGCCAAGAGTAAGCAAGTAACTGTCGCTTTGCTTTTTCAGTCAATCCGGGGAAAAAAGGAAGATTCAGTTCCTGACACATCTGAACGGCAAAGTGTTGAGCCAGTACCATAATATCCTGCTGTCTCTGGCGTAGTGGGGGTATCTGAACAACATCAAATGCCAGCCTGTCCAGTAGGTCTGCCCGGAATTTCCCGTTGGCGGCCATAGCCGGTAAATCTTCATTGGTAGCACAAATCAGCCGAACATCGATCTGTAAAGACTGGTTACCTCCTACACGTTCAAGATATCCATATTCAATGACTCTTAAGAGTTTCTCTTGTACCTGCATTGGCGCGGTCGCCAGTTCATCAAGAAACAGAGTTCCGCCATCCGCTCGCTCAAAACGCCCCTGATGTTTTGAACGTGCTCCGGTAAATGCGCCTGCTTCATGGCCAAATAGCTCTGAATCAAGCAAATTTTCGTTGAGAGCAGCGCAGTTCAGGGAAATGAAAGGGCCTTGCCATCTGGGGGAAAGGTAATGCAAACGGTGAGCAATTAACTCCTTACCTGTTCCCCGTTCGCCTAATACTAAAACAGGTTTATTTAATTTTGCCAGTGCAGAAACCTGTTCCAGAACCTCAATAAAATTGTTTGCTTCCCCTAATAGGTTATCAGTGAACTGATTCATGATTTCTCCACTAACAAATCGTATTTTTCGCCAATTATTGGTTGATTTAACCACATTAAAATATTGTAAGAAAAAAGCAAATAAAAATTAATTTATATATTTCAATGTGATAATAAGAAATAAAAAGTTGGCATGTATCTTGTATTTAATTGAATGCCTTACCTTGTATCTTATACATTATTTAACAGTACACAGGCATAACATACATACATTCTAATGAAAGAGGTTTATGACTATGGGTATTTTTTCTCGTTTTGCTGATATCGTTAACGCTAATATTTCTTCTCTGCTGGATAAAGCAGAAGATCCGCAGAAAATGATCCGCTTGATGATTCAGGAGATGGAAGATACGCTGGTGGAAATACGCTCAACATCTGCGCGTACGCTGGCTGAGAAAAAACAGCTTCTTCGCCGTATCAGCACCGGAGAAAGCCAGATTGAAGGCTGGCAGGAAAAAGCTGAACTGGCATTGAGCAAAGATAAAGAAGATCTTGCGCGGGCAGCTCTGATTGAAAAACAGAAAGTCAGCCAGTTAGTTGAAACACTGAAAAATGAGCTATCGATTCTGGATGAAACCCTTGATCGCATTAAAGGGGAAGTGACTGAGCTGGAAAATAAACTGATAGAAGCGCGTGCACGACAGCAGTCTCTGACGCTGCGTCATCAGGCTGCGGCTTCTTCCCGTGAAGTCCGTCGTCAGCTGGACAGCGGTAAAATCGATGAGGCGATGGCTCGCTTTGAACAGTTTGAGCGCCGTATTGACCATATGGAAGCAGAAGCGGAATCAGTTGGCCTTGGGAAAAAGAAATCTCTGGAACAGCAGTTTGCAGAACTGAAAGCGGATGATGAAATTAGTGCACAACTTGCTGCTCTCAAAGCTAAAATGAGTGCTAAAGATCCACAATGATAGAGAAGACTATTCGTATATCCGTTCGCAACTAAGGAAAGGTAATGGCTTATATATTTCTGGGGATCCCGCTGATCCTATTTGTACTCTTCGTGTTACCTGTCTGGTTATGGCTGCACTATAACAACCAGAACAGAGGGAAACTGGAGAGCAATGAAATTCAACGTTTGGAGCAGTTGTCAGAAAACGCCCGGCGTATGCAGGAACGTATCAAAACGCTGGAAGATATTCTTGATGCTGAGCATCCAAACTGGAGGCAGTCATAATGAGCAGTTCTTACCGGGGGAAACTTTATCGTTTACCGGAACAGGGCGTGATCAAAGGTGTTTGTGCCGGGTTAGCGAACTATTTTGATGTCCCTGTTGCCCTTATCCGTACCATTGCCATACTGTCGATATTCTTTGGGTTATCTGCCATAACGGTAGTGGCCTACATTATCTTGTCCTTTGTGATGGATCCTGCACCTGTGGGATATCAGCCAGAGGAAACAAGAGCACCATCAACCCGGAAAATACTGGATGAAGTTGATTACCAATTGAGAGCAGGAGAAGAGCGCCTGCGTCAAATGGAACGCTATATTACTTCTGACACCTATAATGTACGCAGTCGTTTTCGCCAGCTCTAGGCCAGAAAAGATTTAAATAAGAACGGCGGAATACCACAGAAACTGCTGGCCCCTTGCCCGGTTGGGTGAGGGGAGACCGGTTTGAAATTACAACATTATAGTGTCCGACTCAGGAGAAATATGAAACGGCTGCAAAATGAGCTGACGTCACTTGTTAATCGAGGAATAGATCGTCATTTACGGCTGGCAGTAACAGGGTTAAGCCGTAGCGGGAAAACAGCATTTATTACTTCTTTGGTCAATCAGTTGCTGAATGTTCATACTGGTGCCAGATTACCACTGTTTTCTACCGTACGTGACGGTCGTTTATTAGGTGTGAAACGTGTACCACAGCGGGATTTGGGTGTTCCCCGTTTTGCCTATGATGAAAACATTGCTGCTTTGCACAATCCCCCGCCGTATTGGCCGATACCGACCAGAGGCGTGAGCGAAATCCGCCTTGCGCTGCGTTATCGTTCAGAAGATTCTTTACTCCGCTATCTCAAAGACACCTCAACACTTTATCTGGAAATTGTCGATTATCCCGGAGAGTGGCTGCTGGATTTACCTATGCTGGAACAGAGTTATCTGGCATGGTCACGGCAAATGCATGGCTTACTGAAAGGAAACAGGGCTGAGTGGGCTAAGCCGTGGCTGGAATTATGTAAACAGTGTGATCCATTGGCACCAGCGGATGAAAATCTGCTGAGCAGAATTGCACAGGCCTACACAGATTATTTACACCAATGTAAAACAGAAGGTTTGCATTTCATTCAGCCGGGGCGTTTTATTCTGCCGGGAGATCTGACGGGAGCGCCTGCCCTGCAATTTTTTCCGTGGCCGGATATTGACGGAATTGGAGAACCTCAATTACTGAAAGCGGATAAACAAACTAATATCGGTATGTTACGTGAACGATTTAATTATTATTGTGATCACATCGTAAAGGGCTTTTATAAAGAGCATTTTCTGCGTTTTGATCGGCAAATCGTTCTGGTTGATTGCCTACAGCCATTAAACAGCGGCCCGCACGCTTTTAATGATATGCGGCTGGCACTGACCCAACTGATGCAAAGCTTTCATTATGGTAAACGGACGTTATTCCGCCGTTTATTTTCCCCTTGCATTGATAAGTTGATGTTTGCGGCGAGTAAAGCAGATCATGTCACAGCAGATCAGCACGTTAATCTTGTGTCGTTGCTTCAACAGCTTGTGCAGGAAGCGTGGCAGAATGCAGCATTTGAAGGGATCAGCATGGATTGTGTTGGTCTGGCGTCTGTTCAGGCAACTGAAAGTGGCATTGTGATGCACGAGGGAGAACAGATCCCGGCTATCAAAGGAAATCGCCTGTCAGATGACAAACTACTGACATTCTTTCCGGGTGAGGTGCCACAGCGTTTGCCCAGTAATGATTTCTGGCAGAAACAGGGCTTTAATTTTGAATCATTCCGGCCACGTCAGGTCAGTATTGATGCACCATTACCCCATATCCGTATGGACAGCGCGATGGAGTTTTTATTGGGAGACAAACTGACATGACAGACACTTTAAAATCAGAGGATAAAGATTCTGCTCCTTTAAAACCAAGAGTGGATTTTGATGACCTGTTATCAGCATCTTCAGAACTTTCCCTGAAATCCCAGCAAGAATTTAATGAACAGGAAAGTGAATTCTATCCGGCTCTGCCAGAATTAAATACGGAAGAGCAGGAGAGTGAGCTTGAAGGTGCAGTGAATGCGGCCCTGAAACCTAAACGCGGCCCGTGGCGGAAAATATTTTCGGGAGCTTTACTGTTATTGGGTTTCAGTGTTATCGCTCAGTTTATTCAATGGATATATCAGTCATGGCAGAATCAGGACTGGATTGCACTGGGTGTAGCAGCCGCAGGCAGTATGATTGTTTTTGCCGGAATAGGTGCTGTTATCGGTGAATGGCGTCGTCTTTATCGTTTGCGTCAGCGGACAGAAGAGCGTGATATCGCAAAAACATTATTGCAGAGCCACGGCATTGGCAAAGGACGACAGTTTTGCGAAAAAATGGCTGATCAGGCAGGTATAGGCCAGCAGCATCCGGCGTTACAGCGTTGGCAGAGTGCGATACATGAAACGCACAATGATCGGGAAATGGTCATATTATACAGCAAACTGGTTCAGCCTGTGCTGGATGAGCAGGCTAAAAAAGAGATCCGCCGTTCAGCGGCAGAATCTGCGCTGATGATCGCAGTCAGCCCACTTGCCGTGGTCGATATGGCTTTTATTGCATGGAGAAATATTCGTCTTATTAATCGAATTGCGGCAATATATGGGATTGAATTGGGTTATTTCAGCCGAATTCGTTTATTTCGGTTGGTATTGTTGAATATTGCTTTTGCTGGGGCATCAGAGTTGGTCAGGGAAGTGGGTATGGACTGGCTGTCGCAGGATATTGCCGCTCGGCTTTCAGCCCGTGCTGCACAAGGCATTGGCGCTGGGTTGCTTACTGCCCGGCTGGGAATTAAGGCTATGGAGCTGTGCCGCCCTTTACCCTGGATTGATGGCGATAAACCTAAATTAGGTGATTTCCGGTATCAGTTAATTAGCCAGCTAAAAAGTACACTGGCGACTAAGCCGAAAACTAGAAATGAAGCCAAAAAGTCAGGCTCATAACTCAGATGATACTGTCATTTAAGCTTGACACTCTGTCTTACTGTCAACTTTAACTGACAGGGGGCTTCATCTATCGCACAGTAACGAGTAATATTTCAGGCGGTTATGAACATTGTGTAAATAAGGTCGGAATAAATGCGATTGGAAGTTACTTGTCAGGATCGAATCGGACTGACTCGCGAGTTACTTGATTTATTGGTTTTAAGAAATATTGACCTGAAAGGAATTGAGATTTCTCCTGCTCGTCGTATTTACCTTAATTTTACTCAAATTGATTTCAATACCTTCCGCTTGTTAATGGCGGAAATCCGTCGTATTAATGGCGTGATGGATGTCAGGACGGTGGCGTTTATGCCATCAGAGAAAGAACATCGGGCGATGCGTACATTACTGGAGTCTGTACCGGACCCGATTTTGTCCGTTGATATGAAAGGAAATATTGATTTAGCCAATCTGGCATCACAGTCATTGTTTGGCATCAGTAAAGAAAAAATCAGCCAGAAAAATATCAGCCAGCTTATCAGTAATTATAATTTTCTCCGTTGGCTGGAAAGTGAACATCCCGAATCTCATTCAGTCACGTTAACCATCAAAGAGAAAACCTATTTGATGGATGTGATCCCGATGCCGCTGACTGATGAAAACCAGGAAGTTAAATGTGTCGGGGCGGTCATTATGCTGCGTGTCTCCACGCAGGCAGAGCCTGCCCAGAAAAAACGCATCGTCAATGATGATCTGGCTTTTGAAAATATTGTTGCTGTCAGCCCGAAGATGGTTCATGTCGTTGAGCAGGCCCGTAAAATGGCTATGCTGGATGTGCCGTTGTTGCTGATTGGTGATACGGGGACGGGGAAAGATGAATTTGCCAAAGCTTGTCATTTGCGCAGTTCAAGAGGAAAACAGCCTTTTCTTGGCTTAAATTGTGCCTCTATGCCGGATGACGTAGTCGAAAGTGAATTGTTTGGTTATGCAGCAGGTGCCTATCCTAACGCAACGGAAAGTAAAAAAGGCTTTTTTGAGCAAGCAAATGGCGGTACGGTTCTGCTGGATGAAATTGGTGAAATGTCACCCCAGATGCAGATTAAATTATTGCGCTTCCTTAACGATGGAACATTTCGTCGGGTGGGGGAAGATAATGAAGTGAAAGTGGACGTCAGGATCATCTGCGCCACTCAGAAGAATCTGGTTGAGTTGGTACGGAAAGGGGAGTTCAGGGAAGATCTCTACTATCGGCTTAATGTATTAACTATCACATTACCGCCTTTACGGGAACGTCAGGCGGATATTATGCCACTGACGGATTATTTCGTGACCCGTTTTGCCAAAGAACAGGGTGTAGAAAAACCAAAATTTGCTCCTGATCTGGAACAGTTCCTATGCAGCTATTACTGGCCCGGAAACGTGAGGCAGCTGCGCAATGCCATCTATCGGGCATTGACGCAGCTTGAAGATAACCAGTTAAGCTCACAGGATATTCAGTTACCGCATTTAGAAGCAGAAACTTCATTTATCAGCGAGGATATTCTGGTTGGTTCTTTGGATGAAATCAGCAAACGTTTTGAACGCTCTGTCCTGACGCGCCTTTATCGTCACTATCCCAGTACTCGTAAGCTGGCGAAACGGCTTGGGGTTTCTCATACTGCAATTGCGAATAAATTGCGTGAATATGGGTTGAGTGGAAAGAAACATGCTGAATCGGGTGACGAATAATTTTTTGGTAATGAAATATACAGATTTCTTGTGGCATAAATTTCCCCTTTTATTCTTGCTCTGAATCTTCTGAAGGTGGGCAGGTGGTAAGGATATTTTGTAGAGATGAGGAGAAGTTAGGAGGGAAACAGGTTTGGATGATAGGGGATTTTATCATCGGGATTAATTTAGAAATAGAGGATGGCCGTTCTGCTATTTTTATTGCCAACATACAATCTATGGTATGTAGAAATGATAAAGAATAACCGGTAAGACGCCGTTCCGTTAAAGGCTGATAACGATCTTCAATATTGCGTACTATGCTTACCGGTGGTGGTCTCCCGACAATCAAAGTATGTAATACTGCCCCCAGCGCATAAATATCACTCCAGGGGCCTTGTTGCCCCTCTTCATTGGCCGTGTATTGTTCACAGGGTGTGAACCCCGGCCTGACCGTTATTTCTTCTTCGTCAGATAAACGTTCTGCTATTTTCCGGGCAGACCCTAAATCCAGCAAAACAGGTAATCGGTCATTCTGAAGTAAAATATTATCCAGCGAAATATCACAGTGTAGATAGCCAGCTTGGTGGAGGGTGTTGATGGCATCAAGCAAAGGAGACAAAATATGGCACAGCCAATTCTGTGTCACTATCTTTGCATACTTGGCCTGTAATACTTTCAGGGTTATGCCATGGTAAAAAGGAGTGGCGATATAAGCGGTGCTGTTCTGTTGCCAGAAACGTATGAAGCGGGGTAGGCACGGATGGTTAAAGCAAGTCATGATATGGGCTTCACGCATAAAACTGTGAAGCCCGACTCTGAATCTTTCCTGTAAATTTGGGTGGCGTAATTTTAGTTTCAAATCATTACGGCGAACCACAATCATGGATGGCAGATATTCTTTTATGGCAACTGCACACTGTTTGCTGTGATCCCAGGCTCGGTATACGATACCAAATCCTCCTTTACCCACAACTTTTTCAATTTCAAACTCATTGAAACAGTATCCAATGGGTAATGCCTGTAATAATGGATGCTTGGTCTTAAGAGAGTTATTGTAAGAATTCTGCATAATAGATGGCCTCTTGAACCTCATGTTCTATTTTTTGTCGAATTTTCAAGTTGCCTCTTTATTGGCTGTGTTTATTTACTCCGAACATTTAGTCCTCCTGTTAAATTATGTGGGAGTGTGACATGGTTGGTATGAAATTATTTATACTCTTGAGGAAATGTTTATAAACTACGCATGACAAATTACACATGGATATCATGCAGGATCTATATATCATTAGAAAACTGGAATTTAAGTTCTCCCTGTTCGAGCGACACCTGTAATTGGTTATATTGTTCACCATGGGCGCAGGCAGATAGCAGCTGCTGGCTTATCTGAGGCAATAGAGTATTGGTTAAAATAGCATCTACCGTACGACCGCCCGACTCAACTTCGGTACAACGACTGACAATATTTTCAATCATGGCTTCATCGAAAGTGGCAGTAATACCATGATTTTCCAGCAATCGTTTTTGTATGCGTCCCAGCTGTAAATAAACGATACTGGTCATGACTTCATCATCTAATGGATAGTATGGAATGACTAATAAACGCCCCAGTAAAGCGGCAGGGAATGTGTTTAATAGCGGTTTGCGTAGTGCTGAACTGAGCTGCTCCGGCTCAGGTAGTGTATTACTCTGTTGGTAATGCTGGTAGCACATTGAGTTGACTAAATCAGCGCCGACATTCGATGTCAGAATAATAATCGTATTACGGAAGTCAATATGGCGGCCTTCACCATCTTCCATCCATCCCTTATCGAATACCTGAAAGAAAATTTCATGGACATCAGGATGCGCTTTTTCAATTTCATCCAGTAATACGACACTGTATGGACGACGGCGAACTGCTTCGGTCAGGACACCCCCTTCACCATATCCGACGTAACCGGGAGGAGCACCTTTTAATGTTGATACAGTATGTGCTTCCTGAAATTCACTCATATTGATAGTGATCAGGTTTTGTTCACCACCATACAGAGTTTCCGCCAGAGCGAGTGCGGTTTCAGTTTTACCGACGCCAGAAGGCCCGCACAGCATAAAGACCCCTACCGGTTTATTAGGATCGTCCAGTTTTGCCCGTGAAGTGCGTACTCGGTTTGCGATGGTTTCTAACGCATGATACTGACCAATAACACGCTGGTTAAGGGTATCAGCTAATTGCAATACAGCTTCAATCTCATCTTTCATCATGCGGCTTAAAGGAATGCCAGTCCAGTCTGAGACAACAGCGGAAACAACATTACTGTCTACTGCGGCAAAGATAAGAGGCTCTTCACCCTGTAACATTTCCAGTTGTTGTTGCAGCTCAGCCAGCTCCGTATGAAGAGTAATTTTATCATTATTGCTTTGTTCTTCATCGTCTTGTTCTTCATGTAACTGAAGACGTAGTTGGATAATTTTATCTGTCAGTAACAGTTCCTGTTGCCAGCGTGCTTCTAGTTGCTCTTGTTGCTCTGCCAGCGTTGCTAATTGGCTGAGGATATTTTCTGCCCGCTGAGGATCGCCCAAACCAACTTTGGATTCCCGTTCCACTATTCCCAGTTCAACATTCAACGAATCTATCTTATGGCGGCAGTTTTCCAGCTGCGGGGGTTCTGCATGCTGGCTGACTGCCACTCTGGCACAGGCGGTGTCCAGTAATGCGATGGCTTTGTCCGGTAACTGGCGGGCAGGAATATAACGATGGGAGAGATGTACTGCTGCATCAACCGCTTCATCCAGTAAAAGAATACGATGGTGTTTTTCCAGCGTATTGACCAGACTACGCAGCATTATCAGAGCCTTGGTTTCATCAGGCTCATGTACCTGAACAACCTGAAAACGGCGGGTCAGGGCCGGATCTTTTTCGATATATTTTTTATATTCTGACCAAGTTGTAGCGCCCAGTGTCCGCAACTGTCCCCGTGCTAGTGCTGGTTTTAATAAGTTAGCGGCATCGCCTGTACCTTGTTGTCCTCCGGCTCCAATCAGAGTGTGAATTTCATCGATAAACAAAATGATGGGTGTCGGGCTGGATTGGACTTCTTCAATGACTTTCCGCAGACGGGATTCAAACTCTCCTTTAATACCCGCACCGGCCTGTAACATACCGATATCCAGTAGCCAAAGCTGAACGTTCTTCAGCGGGGGAGGTACTTCGCCAGCCACAATTCTCAAAGCCAGACCTTCAATGACCGCAGTCTTACCAACGCCAGCCTCACCTGTCAGTAATGGGTTGTTTTGTCTGCGGCGCATCAGAATATCAATAATCTGGCGGATTTCTTCATCGCGTCCTGATACAGGGTCAATTTCACCATTACGTGCCCGTGCTGTTAACTCCTGTCCATATTGTTGCAAAGCTGAGCCTGTTGCAGCCTGTGGTGGTGCTCCCTGAGTTTCGTTTGATGATATTATGCTTTCCTGAGCCTCATCACTGCCATCAAATATATTGTTAAAATTATCGATCAGGGTATCGGCATTGATATGATCAAACAGAGGAGAAATTGCTTTCAGTGCATTGCGAAGATTGAAAGTTTTTAATATGCCTATCAGTAAATGCGAACTACGGATCTGAGCAACACCAAATTTCAGCGAACCGTAAACCCAGGCTCGCTCTACGGCATTGTCAATATGTTCTGAGAGATCAGAAATGGCACTGGCACCACGAGGCAGGCGATCCAGCGCAGCAACAATATCTTTGGTCAATGCAGATTCATCCAGCCCTAAATGGTGGATAAGTTTCTGTAAATCACTGTTTTGTTGTTGCATGATTTGGTGTAGCCAATGGACCAGTTCAACATAAGGGTTACCACGTAACTTACAGAAAGCAGTGGCACCTTCTAATGATGTGAACAGGGTCGGGTTGAGCTTACCAAAAAGTACGGAACGGCTGATTTCTGACATAGCATATAATCCGTGATGTTGTCGTTGATAATGTTTAGGTACGTAAGTAATAACGAGCGCTTAAATAACAACCAGTTATTAGAGAGTAAAAGGCAAGAAGAGGTATGTTGGTCGGGAACGTGCAGGCAAAACTAGGGGTTGTAGATTAAATCATCACGATGGATTTTCTGCTCCATCTTCCCAAGCCAACTGCTTAGCCCTAGTTTTACCGGATCTGACAGATGGATACTCTGTATATCTGTACGATGAAGTACCAGCTGGATATCCCATGCATACTCAATCCCAAGATATTGACGTACCCAGTCACGTAATTGTTGTGACTTCGGTTGGTTTGGCAGGAAGTCTTCATACTCTGATATTGTCAGTGGGCCAAGTTTGATGCGGAATTTATACTGAACATCATATAATGCAGTCCCTAAAAAGGCTGACTGTCCTAAACGTGGCATGTTGCGCCCGGCTTTTAACCGGGCCTGATCCTGAATCTCAACTTCCAGCCATTGCGGAATATTTTGTTTAATCTTTAACGGAATATTGAAGTAGGTGAACAGTATTTTTTTCAGACCTTCTGCACCATGCCCCTGACGAGATAAATGCCCTGATAATAAATAGCGGGCATGTTCATGAATAGAATCTGCGTTTTTCTGGGCAGGTAAACCCATACCAACCAGACAAGCGAGATAATGGCAGAAACGCTGATTATCCTGACGATCGAGCGATACTGTAGACTGGGCATTCGCCCAGGCCCGATAAAATAATTGGATTAACCTATTGTGAAATAAATTAGCGAACGCCGTCAGCGTCGGATCCTGATAATTATACTGTCGGGCATAGATATATTCGGTAATGTGAGTCGGTAGGGGGCCGTTTGGCCCGAATAAACCAAAACTGTAAATCAGTACATCATACTGTTTTGAGTTTTTCCGTTGTTTTGCTTCGGAGATAGTAGAAGGGGCGAATATCATTGATGCCTTTTGCCCTAACCGCAGTAGGTCGTATCGCGGTAATGGGGATGAACCCAGCATATAATATTCCCCGGATTGCGCATCTATCCGCCGCAGGGTCTGGAACAGATCGAACTGCCACGGCGTCTGGGTGAGTTCTTGCCAGAAATTATCAGGTAGACGGCTTATGCTGTGAATGGCGACAGCACCTGTTTCACTCATCGTCATTTCCCCCCATTATAACAGTTGTTTTTTTCCCATTCGGGCCGGCCAGTAACCGATTTTGCCTCGTTGCTGGCTATAGAGTGTCATTTCAGTGAAGGAGTTCATGGTAACCAAATGGGAGAAGAGTCGTTCCAGAACACTACCCAGTAACCAAGGGCTGGTTCCGGCAAACTCCTGCTCATCGACTTCCAGTTCAATTCCGACACCACGGGCAAAAACGATTGGGCCGGGTTCTGGTACTCTGCGATGAATTGTTTTCAGTGAACAATGGCGAATACCATTAATCTGACGGGCGGTGGCCGGCTCTGAAAGATTGGCATAAAGACTAAGCAATTGCCGTAATGCCTGAGTACCTTGCTCATCATCCTTATCCATGAAATTCAGGTAATTGAGCTGTAGCTGACTGATTAATTTCCAGGAAACTGAACCCTGTGCCAGAGCCGGATGTGGTATGGTCGGCCTTTTAAGAAATACAATCTGGTTGATTGGAATGGAATCAAGCATGACAAAACTATCGATATCCTGTTGCCGCAACATTGCAGATAAATCACGGTTGGTGCACATCACATCCGCAGTCAGAAATTTGAGTTCATTCGGCCAGGGTGAGTGTTGTTCATCAACAATGGAAACAAATGATTCCGTACCAAGGTAACTGGTTCGGGTTCCATAATGCAGGGAGTGCTCAGACAGAATACGGGGGTCACGACGAAGGGAAAAATAGGCGCCATAATTTCCTTTATCATCACTGAAAGTTGACCAAAAAGGTCGGAAGATCTGAGTTTCCCGTCGCTTGATATCTGCACCGTGCAGGCGTTGTACTGAAAAAATTTCATAATCCAGTGGTCGGGTATTATCAACCACTAAATGGTACTCATTAGTGCTCTCTTTTAGCGTGACCCGTTCAGTCAGTTTAGGAAACAGGTTAATGACAGGAGTACTGTTCAGGGCTAAGTAAGAGGCATCAACCAGATGCTCTAAATCCTCATCAATTTTGTCCAAAAGTAGGATCAGTTCAAACTCACTCTCTTTTTTAGTCTCTTCCAGCAAAGATTGCATACCGCTAATGCTGAAGAACTGAAAACGAGCCGGAAAAGCAAAATACTCATGCAGCTGTCGATAACCGCTGAACGTGCGTGGATCATTGGGTAATAATGACTGTTCATCATCAAACCCTTCGTGATGCGGGGAGATATCAGGTAATACCTGATACTGGGGGGTATCACCGAGAGTCTGGCAGATCATTCCGACGCAATGTTCCATCAGCAATTCCTGCAATTGCTGAGCCTGAATATCTGGCCCGGAAAGAAAAAAGATCAGTTTATTGAGTTCCAGCTCACTGAGGAAGAATTTTCCTTTGCAGGTGAGATGAATACGTAACGCACTCACTGCACCGCACTGATGAAGATTTAAAGAAGCCAGCGGAATATTGGCCGGAATTTTTCCCAATTCAACTTTTTGCAAGTGCAGGGGTTGCAGAATAACATCCTGTGCCGTGCTGTACTGAAGCGTAATACCGTCTTTTTTCAGTGACTGACAATGCATGATAGTCCCGCGTGGTACTAAAAATCCGTGGCTGATATCCCCTTTACTGGTATCGGGCTGAAGTTCGGCAATAGACATTGACGGTGTGGGGGCCAGATAATTGGGGCACAACATCTCCAGTAATTGTTGGGAAAAGTTCGGAAACTCCGCATCCATTTTCAACTGAATACGGGAGGTCAGAAAAGCGAAACCCTCCATCAGCCGTTCAACGTAAGGGTCGGTCACATCAATGCCATGCATCCCCAACCGGTTGGCGACTTTCGGATAACGCTCGGCAAATTCTTTGCCCATCTCACGTAAATAGATCAGTTCACGATTGTAGTATTCAAGCAGTTTGCTATCCAAAATGTATTCTCCCGTTTTTTGCCGGTTTACCCAGCTTCTTTAATAGTGAAATAGCCGTTTTCTAAATCAATATCACTGTGAAACAGGAATTCCAGTGGCCAGGGAACACACCATAAAAACCCTCTGATCTCGATGGATAATCTGTTGTATAAAGTCAGTGAGTGGGTATCTGAAACACAATTAACTTCAAGACCGTCGGGAAGAATGCGGGGTTCAAAGATATGTATCGCTTTAGTGATCTTATGCTGGATATCCTCCCATTCGATTTCAGACATGAGCTTACCGGCCAGAGGCTCCAGGCCAAAGTTATAGACGGAGCGACGGATTTCTGGGAAAGGGGAAAGGTTCTGTTCGGATTCGCCGTTGATACTATTGAGTAACCACTGTAAATCCCGCAGAAGATTCTGGCGTAATATATTATGTGATATCAGGTGATTACTGGTTGCCTCTTTTTTCTTATCCGGTTCATTATCGGTGAGCCTGTCCAGCAGGGAAGGCCGCATTTTGTCTCTGGCAGTGATGTGTCTGGTATTACCCGGACGATGATAGCCACTATGTATCAAAGTCGTATCGTTATTCATGGGGAGCCTATTAATTATTAGCAGTGATGATAGTTAGTCGTGATATATAGATAACTATGGGCAATAGGATTGATATGCTGAAAGGTTTGTTCCCGTTGTCTTTCAGGTTATAAGCTGAAATTCATGGGATATTTGTATCTGAGGAGTTGATAGTTTTATCCGGTCTGTTTTTTTATTTTTTTCTGGGAATTTTTATAATTATTTACTTCGTTTTCATAGGCCAACAGGAAGTTCTTACCAAACAGGCCGGAATTGTGCTCAAATTCACTGGCTGTTTTTTGATAATGCTTAGTAAGAAACTCCCATAAAGATGCTTTATAGGTTGATGATAATGACAAACGTGGCATGCCGCCTTCGTCCCGTGCTTTTTGTTCAAGAATAGTGGGGTGAAAGAGTTGCAGGATATCTACCGTAATGGCTCGCATCCCGGCAATCATTCCCAGTTGGTGCGCTTGTAATTCGATTAAAATATCGCGGGTTGCCTGCTCAATAGACATAAATCCCGGCATATGATCACCAAACATCTGAACCAGTACTGATTGACCAGAAGGTAATAATTTAAAGGGATTATTGGTATCTGATAACATTTGGGTTATTCCGGCTTCGGCTTCCCGTTTCAGTAGGGTACGTGAAGTATTTAATGCAACAAGCCCCTGAGATAACTGGCTGATAAGCTGGCCTAACTGATACATACGGTGTTCATCAAACTGTGGCTGGCGAAGATTTTTGAGTCCCATACCTTCTAGTAGGGCCGCCAGTAATTTTCCTTCCAGTTTGACACCTTCTGTGACATGTTCATCGGATTTATAGCTGATGGGATCGATATTCAGCCGTTCATAAATAGGGTCATCATTACTGATATGTGGTGGTGTGTTAAGTTGCTTAATCTGCTGATTAATATAAGTCTGATGACTCTGGTTAGTCTGCTTATTAGGTGGGTTAAAGAAGGTATCTTCTCCCATTGTTTCTTCTGTTTCTGTGCCGAACTGGTTTGTGACTAAATCTTGGTTTATTTCTCTGGATAGCTCTTCTGTTGTGAAGAGCGGAGGTAAAGGAGAGAATTGAGCTTCTGATTGTGTATTATGATCAGATGCAGATTGTGTGACAGAAACCGATTTAGGTTCGGCAATTTTGGGATGATCAGGAGATGTTAGTGGCGCGGCAGTGCCTAACATCAAATCCAGAGGGTCTTCATTTTTAATATTTTGTTTTTGTTTAACATTCTGGTCAGAAAATAACGCCAGTGGATCAACTTCACCTTCCTTATCATTGTGCTCAAGATCATATTCTTTATCATTCTGGAGTAAGGTTGTCGGCGTATTATCATTAAGAATATCTTCCTGCCGGAAGAGGGGATCTGAATTGAACATAGTCACGGGATCTTTCGCCCGTAGCTGTAGGGTATCTAAATCAGCGGTTGTTTTGATTTTTGCTAATGGATCAATGGGATTACGTTCATCATTTTCTTGTTGGCTGGAGGGAAACAGCGGGTTATGGTCATTTCCATCTGATGATACCTGATGCTTGTCAGAGGATGTCGGAGTATCAGGGATCGTAAAAATTTTTTCAAGGCCATCCCAGACTTCACTGGGAATACCCTGCGTATCCGATTCAGAGGGTACACTGGTAGCGGAAATATCAGTTTGTAATTGTGCATTTTGGTAGGGATCAATGACCTGAATCTGATAACTGCCAATATTCAGTACGTCACCATCGCGGATTTCAACCTGACGATTCGGAGCCACAGGGATTGTATTCAGCAAAAGCTCAGTTGCAGAACCCAGATTGGTGATCCGACATTTGCCATCTGTATTGATGGATACAATAGCCTGAACACGGGCAATGCCCTGCTCAGCATCAGGTAAAACCCAACTATTATCTTTACAGTGGCCGATAGTTCCTCCCGGAGGAGAGAATTCATAACTCAGTTGTGTTGGCTGGCTTGTACTGTTGTTTTTAACAATGGTGAATCGCATAAGCGTGGATCCTTATTGTTGATAAGGATAATGTGGATGAGGATAACCTCCTTGTTTCAAGGAGGTTATCAGTAAAATCCACGGTGTATTATTCCAGTTTATTAGTGTAGGAATCCCAGGTGTAGGTAATTTCAGCACCTTTTTTACCCTGGAAGTCTTGTGGGAAGTAGCTTTCTTTATGTTTTTGGAAGGCAAGCTGAACGTCACAATAGAAATTACCATCTCCGTATACAAGTCTGGCGTCTGCGACCACAGCTTGTGTCAGGGTCAGTTCATACCAGGACTCTTGTGTTCCGCCTTGCCGACGAACATTGAGTTTAACTTCCTTAATATGTTTCCCTGAAGCAACGTATTTGCGCAAGGTTATGGATGATTTATCAAACAGAAGATTTAAATGGAGTTGGCTAACTTGAACGATGCCTGCACCCAAACCAGTCCCTTGATTAGATTTAGTGACATCGTTCATCAGATCTATTTTAAAGGAATGGACGGCTGTCCAGTCTTTATGTTTTTCATCACCTGATTCACCTTTAATATCAGTGAAGAAAATATACGCATCGGGCGTTGGAAGAGTAGACATAATTTTTCGCCTTAATCTTAATTAAAGTTTAATGAAGGAATTGTATGTAACATTGGCATCCCATTGATGTTTATTGGGATACACATATAGAGGGAAGGGTACTGCTACATAAAGATAACTAAAGTAGTGATATTGGGTTTTGTGTTGAAAAATAATTGATTAGTATCATGCTCCTTTTAGTGAGGGTAATTTTGAAACCAGGCGTAGAGAAACTGTCAGGCCTTCTAATTGATAGTGAGGTCGCAGGAAAAATTTAGCCTGATAGTATCCTGGGTTGCTCTCAATCTCTTCGACCTGAACTTCTGCGGCTGCCAGTGGTTTCTTGGCTTTAGTGAACGGTGTTGAATTGACTGGGTCACCATCGACATAATTTGTGATCCACTCATTCAGCCAGCGTTCCATATCACTGCGCTCCTGAAATGTCCCGATCTTGTCACGGACGATACATTTCAGATAATGGGCAAAGCGGCAGCAAGCAAACAAATAGGGCAGACGAGCCGAAAGGTTGGCATTCGCAGTTGCATCAGGATCATAATATTCTGAGGGTTTTTGTAGTGATTGCGCCCCAATAAAGGCGGCCATATCGGTGTTTTTGCGGTGCAGGAGCGGAATAAAGCCATTTTTGGCTAATTCAGCCTCACGGCGGTCACTGATGGCAATTTCGGTGGGGCATTTCATATCCACGCCGCCGTCATCAGAGGGGAAAGTATAACAAGGCAGGTTTTCCACAATGCCGCCGGATTCTACGCCACGGATAGAGGTACACCAGCCATACAGTTTAAATGAGCGGTTGATATTAACGGCCATCGCATAAGCTGCATTCGCCCAGGTATAATTTTCGTGGGTAGGCCCATCGGTATTCTCTTCAAAATTGAAGTTATCAACGGGATTTGTCAGAGCACCATAAGGTAAACGGGACAGAAAACGCGGTAATGCTAATCCGATGTAACGGACGTCTTCTGATTCACGTAAACTCCGCCAGGGGGCGTATTCCGTATTCTGGAAGATTTTGGTGAGATCCCGTGGATTAGCCAGCTCCTGCCAGGAGTTCATCTGCATCACACTGGGTGCGGCTCCGGCAATAAACGGGCAGTGTGCTGAGGCGCTGATTTGCGATATTTGGCGCAATAGTTCAACGTCCGGTGCCGTGTGGTCAAAATAGTAATCTCCCACCAGACAGCCGAAAGGTTCACCACCAAACTGGCCATATTCCGCTTCATAGATTTTCTTAAACAGTGGGCTTTGATCCCAGCTGATACCCTTAAAGCGTTTTAAGGTGTTACGGAGTTCTTTTTTGGACAGACACATCACACGGATTTTCAGCATTTCATCCGTTTCCGTGTTATTAATCAGATAATGCAGACCCCGCCATGCGCCTTCGAGTGTCTGAAACTCATCATGGTGCAGGATATGGTTCATTTGCTGTGAGATTTTGGTATCAATTTCGGCAATCAGTGACTGGATGGTACGATAGGTATCACCAGAGAGCGTCACGGTATTTTCCAGTGCCTGCTGCGCCAGTGTTTTGACCGCATTTTCAACGGCACTACGGGTCTGATCACTTTGCGGGCGGAATTCCTTACCGAGCAATACACTTAACTCATCAGCCGTGTACTCTTTTAGCGTCTGCTCTTGTTGAGACAAGGTTTCTTGTTCGGTCGTGCTCATCAATTACTCCTTATTTTCAGTGTCTTCATCTGATCCTGGCGTGTTGTCTTCAGATGAAATGCTGTCTTCAGGTTTTGGCGCTTCCGCCAGTGATTTCAACAGGGCCGGGTTTTGCAGTATTTCGGCAATCAGTTGTTCTGCACCAGTTTTACCATCCATATAAGACAGCAGGTTCGCCAGTTGGGTACGTGCTTCCAACAGATTAGCCAAAGGCTCTACCTTTTTAGCGATAGCATCTGGCTGAAAATCCTCCATTCTTTCAAAAACCAGTTCAACATTCAGTTTGCCATCACCTGTCAGGGTGTTATCAACCTGAAAGGCAGCCCGGGGTTTGATTGACTTCATGCGTTCGTCAAAGTTATCAACATCGATTTCCAGAAATTTCCGGTCAGTAATTTCTGGCTGGGCTTCTGTGGATTTCCCTGCCAAATCAGCCATAACCCCCATGACAAACGGCAATTGAACCACTTTTTCTGAGCCATAAAGCTCGACATCGTATTCAATCTGGACACGGGGAGCGCGATTTCGAGCTATAAATTTTTGTCCGCTGGATTTCATGACAAATTCTCCAATACTGGCTAGATAGATTAAGGGGTGAGTGAATAATTCGTTGAGTCTCTGAATAGAGGTTATAAGCGGTTAGTAGGTATCATTTTGGTCTGTATCTGTACTGGGATTATCAGCATAGCCAAAAATGATGGCGAGCTGATGTAACCCTTCTGGTGCAAGATTAGAAATAATGTCGATAAAGTTACGATCAATCAGCTGCTGAATGCGGTCAATCATCATCGGAGCGGGGTGGCTCGGTTCATGTGTGATGAAATAAAGTTTCACTTTTTCCAACAGCATACGTACTTCTTCGCGATTGTGAGCTTCCACTTCATACCAGTCGAATGAGGATAAGTCAGCTGATGGTACGGGGATTAGCGTATTTTTTACTGAAGTAGGTGCCGGTTTACTCACTGATTCAGGTTCAGGAGCGGCTTTATCACTATCAGTCACAGGAGCTTCTGCTGAGGCTGGTGGTTTTAACAGACTGAACTCAATCACCGTATTCAGGTGTTTTAACAGCAGAGAAAATTCAGGTGAATGGCTGGCGGATAAATGCCGGTTAATCAGTTCAGACAGAGCTATGACGTGATCATGAATAATCACCAATATAGATAGTTCCGGGCTACTCGATTGCTGTTTTAACTCCTTTAATAAACGTGTACGCCCTCCTGTATAGCCACTAATTTCGGTTATTGACCCGTCGAGCAGTGAGTAGACATCGCGGAATGATAACTCCTGCAAAACGTTTTTCAGCAGAATGGAATTCTGTACTTTCAGGGTCAGAGGAGAGCCGTCCTCAATATCTGCCAGCGTATTGAGACGGAATAAAGGATCGTATTCACCATCAAACTCCAGTTTTGGCCATACCTCATCCCAATAGCGTTCCAGTGTTTGTCTAAGGAGATACAGACCATCGGCATATCCGGATAATCCCCGCGCTTCTACCCATGCATGCATCAGAGCGATAATAATACGCAGATCTTTAGTCCGGGACAGCAGTAGGTTTGTGGCCTGTTTTTCTACTTCCAGCCAATTAGGGGGTTCAGCCGGGATCAGGAAATCACCGAACTGCTGTTCTGTTTTGCCAACTAGACTTTGCTCTAATAGCAGAAAATCATCATCGTATTCGAGATTCTCTCCGCAAGGAGACTCGCTGCTTATTGGCGCAAGTAATGCATCGATATTCGTACTGTTTTCATGGCTCATGGCGTTTATATGCTCTTCATATTCGGGCAGGAGAATGCAGGCAGTTTAAACGGACTGAAAATACTGCTTGGTGTAAATGCCAGTACAACAGTATGGCCTTGGATATTAAACGTGGCCTGTAGAGCCGAATCATCATGATGGGCAGAGCTGCTATGTGAGACTTGTTTTGCTTTATCCAGCAATCGGTTCAGTGCCCAGGGGCCGGAAGCGGATAAGGTGGCGGTTGTGCCATCAACTAGGTTTAGTTGAATACTGGCCTGATTAACCCCGGTAGACCCCGGCCAGTTGATGAGTTGTGAAACCTGAGGGCCGTGGCTGTACTGCAATTGTTGCCCTCCGACATTCAGAACCATGCTCAATATTTGGTTACCCATACTGATCGGCTGAACCATGACAGTAAATGACGGGGTAGGAGTACCGTTCCCAAAGAACGTATCACTGATGATCTTAGCCTGTTGGAAAGGCCGGAGTAATCTTGTTCCTCCCGGCAGAGGTTTGCCATCCACACCCGGCATAAAGCGCCATTGGGGCTGGGATGTATCGACTTTTCCCTCTAAGTTCTTTTTGTAAAAACTGTCCATCATCCCTTTTTCGGGGGCAAACATGCGAGCCATATCATCTGGTTTAATATCGACATGTGCCGTAGCTACCAGCGGATAACGGTTTGTGATGGCTTGGTTGCAAAACCCGCCGATTTCAGAGCTGAGCTGTTTACCGACACTTCTCATATCGCTGATTTGTGCATCACTGCTGGCACCGATTGCCAGTGAGGTGATCATATTCCTGAACGGCATAGGCAGTCGCTCTGATGCGGTCTGTAGTTGAGTGATAATATTATTGGGAGGAAAAGTTGAACCGGTATTCACGGCATTTTGTACTGAAGTCAGGTATTGGTATAAGTCACCGATTTTTTTCAAAATATCATCGAAAGGTATTTGCGGGTTTTTTCCGTCCGGATTTTTCGCTAAATCGGTAATTTGCGCAAAATGTGCTTCTAACATATTTTCCGGTGAGGGTTGCCCGTTATTTTGCAAAATCATCTGTTGGGGAGCCAGGTTAGCCAACCTATTGGCTTTATTAGCTAAATTACTGGTCTTACTGCTTAGGCTACCCAGTTTTGCAATATTCTTGCCTTTATTCATCAGGCTATTGAGCGGATCATTCAAGGTTAGATTTTTACTGATATTGATCAGAAGAAGACGCAAGGGTGAAACTGAAGATGAAAGTAAGCGCGCAGTGTTAGCCCGCTGCGTTAAATCATCGATATGGTTTAAACGAATATCACCCAGAAATTTATCCCATTGATAAATATAGTCATTAACATAAATTTGCCGGACAGATTGTTCAACTAGTTTAACTGGCTGTTTTTTGGCGTAAGAACCCAGCACCCAACTGTCTTGTATATAGGAATTGGCAATCAACGGTTCCATATCTTTGATGATTTTATGATAACCCGCTGGCGTAAACAGCCCGGGAACTCCATTGGTTATTGGTTCATTACTGATATGAGAAAAAGCCAGATCAGCCTGTGGACCGGCAAGGGTAACTAAATTGACCGGTTCTAAATCGGGATTGTCCAGCAGAGTGCTTTGTAGTCTGGCGTAGGTTCGTACTGCAAGAGGTGTACTGCTGATGAATGCCTGCTTGCTTTCAACCAGTGAGCTATCAAAGACATAGGGTGATGTAACCGGCTGATTATCCAGTAGCTGGCCGAGGTGCCAGTCCAGCTGTTTGAATTGTATCTCAGGAGTATCGGGTGCTAATTGTGCCTCCAGATACTGCATTACCCAGTTACGCAGAAATTTACCGTCATAATGGTTGGGTTGATATAACATCTGATAGGCCTTTAATGCACTATATGTTTTATCGATATCATTATTACTGACCTGTTTTAGTTGATCGGTGATAAGCCTTGCTACATGTGGCAGCAGTAATGATTGTAGTGCTTTCGTATACAGGTCATGTCTGGCATCGTTGACCAGTTCACCTGTGTACAAGCCCATGCGATAAGATATCGGTGGATCGTCCAGCGAAAAATGCTGACTTTGGGCCAGATTGGCCAGCGTGTTCAACATCGGTAATAAGTTATAGATATTATTTGCTTCATTAGCATTATTCGTGTTTTGCTTTAGTTCATCGCCCAGTTTCGTAATCGACGGCATTTTTGCCTGAATTTCAGCAAGATAATTTTCATTATTGTGATAACTGGTCAGAAATAAGGTGGTTACCGCGATCAGGATCGCTATCAGTGTCATATAACCTAACCAGTTAACCAGACGATTCTTGTATATCCACCAACGGTTATAACTGGCAAGCCCGGCTTCCTGAAAAATGCCTTCCAGTAAGTTTTTCAGAAAGTACGGCTGCTGGGCCTGAGAGGGATAGTGCATTCCTTTATCTTCACCATTGCCCCATGACATCGAAATACTGTTGTTATCAGTCGGTAACTGGACATTTTGATTAAATTTTTCCATCACAGAATCAAACGGAATTCCTTCCTGTTTACCGCTGGTGAAATAAAGCCCTCTGGGATAACTGGGAGCTTCAAATCCGGATCGGGCGAAAATTATCTCAAGATACTGGGCAATATACGGATGCAGGGCAGCAAACTCTTGGGGAAACAGATAACTTTCAGCAGATTGTTGTGGATTGGATTCATTCAGCAGAATATAGGGTAATTCAGCATCCAGTCGCCGTTGTAACTGATGGAATTGTTCGTCAAAGGTAGCATTGATGTTCCAATCCATTTTTTCGTTCTGTGGAAAGGTCAGTCCCCAAATTTGCTCGCGTGATGCTTTATCAAGGTGCGTAAAATAGGCAGTGAAGCCTTTTAACAAGTCGGTTTTAGTAATAAAAAGATAGACAGGAAATTGGATCTTAAATTTTTCATGTAATTCCGATAAGCGCCTGCGAAGCATATAGGCGTGGTTATCACGGGCTTCTGTCGATGGATTCAGCAGATCCTCCACACTGAGGGTCAGGATAACTCCATTAATAGGCTGACGTGTGCGGTATTTCTTCAACAGCTTGATAAATGTTTTCCATTCCCTGAAATTGGATTTTTGGACAGTGTTATCCTGAATCGTATAGCGCCCGGCGGTATCCAGCAGAACGGCATTAGTCGTGAACCACCAGTTACAGCTATTACTGTCCTGCATGCTGTGCAGGGCAGCTCTGCCGAAATAATCTAATAGTGGAAAATTCAGACCGGAATTCGATAGCGCAGTTGTTTTACCTGAACCCGGTGCCCCGATGACCAAATACCAGGGTAATTGGTACAGATACTGGCGGCTGAAAAAACCTCTCAGGGTGGGTTTATTTTTACCATTCAGGCCGGAAAAATAAGCCTTTCTTAATAATTTTACAGCATCAGAAAAACGTTCTGACAGGGACAGGTGTTGTTCATTTTGTTGTTTTTCCTGCGCTTTTTCGGATTCGCTGCCTTTGATAATATTCAGCTGATTAGCCAGTTTTTTATTCAGCCAAGTCCGGTATAAGTGAGGGACGAGTAAACTAAAAACCCAAAAAAAGTAAAGAGCGATAATGGTGGCTACCCGTATTGTAAATGATTTAAATGGTACAACATCACCAACAGAAATAATGGGCCCCCAGAAACCGATAATGCAAGCAAGTATCGTTATTCCGATAAAACTCCATGTCAGTCGGCTGGTGATAATGGAAAGGAGCACATTCAACATCTTAGTTTCCTCACTTTATTTGAGCATCAGGAGAAACTAACAGCGTGATTTCTACTCGTCTGTTTTTAGCCCGGTTAGCGGGGGTGTTATTGGGTACCAGAGGATCGCTTGCACCTTTTCCCTCTGTTTTGACGCGTCCCGGCTGATCCAGATAGCGCTGGAGTTCTTTTTGGACAGATTTGGCTCTGGCCAGTGATAACGCGTAATTAGAGGCAAAAGATGATGAATAAATGGGCACATTGTCGGTATATCCGACCACCAGAATTTCACCTTTGTAATGATTCATCTCTTCTGCAATACGTTTGATAACATATAAATAGTTTTTCTTGATGCGAGATGAACCAGACCTGAATACACCATCACCCTCCAGTGTAATCACACTCTTATCATTCACGGAGACGGTTAACAGTCCGGCAGATATTTCAGCTTGCAATCGGCTTCTTAGATTCAGTTTTTCCTCTTTCACTGGCGCAGGAGGTGGCAGCGGTGATATTTTTCTGTCGGGCACATTGGGCAGACTGGTCTGGTAGATAGAGGATAAAACCGGGGTAGTGATATTACCCAGTCGCCAGTTCAGGCTGATATACAGGATACAACCCAAAAAACACAGAAATAGCAGACAAACCCACATAGGTAAAAAAGGTTTCCAGGCTTTATTAGGTTTTTTGAGTAACTGCAAATTAGTTGACAGCTCGGCCGGATAATTGCCCCGGATTGAATGGATCAACTGGTACAGACGTTGTTTTAGTGTTTCCAGCTGAGAACGACCGTTATCCATGATGCGGTAGCGCCCTTCAAACCCGAGCTGGAGACAAAAATTAATCAATTCCAGCAGAAATAAGTTTTCTTTGGGGCTTTGTGATAGTTTAGCCAGAAGCTGAAAGAATTTTTCACCTCCCCAGGTTTCATTATGAAACGTGACCAGTAACCCACTACCTGACCAGACACTACGGCTTCCCCATGGAGTCAGTGCGGCCGCTTCATCTAAGGCGGTGCACAAACAGTAACGCGCCCCGATAATAACTTCATAGGGCTGGTTTGCCTGTTGACATGCGACTTCAAAGCGTCGTATTTCATCGATCAGATGCTGCCGTAAATTTGCGGGATCCGGGTGGGAGGTGGTATGCCGGATTTTTGGGATCGTATTCAGCAGAGGATTGGCCGCAGCCACCAACGGATTTTCACTGGTGTCATCAGCAAGCCATATCTGATCAGTATGAAGAGCTTCTTGTCTCATCATAGGTGTCGTTACCTTTGTTTAGACTGTTTAGGCTGGTTACGGACAGCCCAAAACTCCATATTTAAACCGGGAAACTCACCCGCCAGGTGTAATGCAAAGCCACCGGCTTTATCCATTTGTTTCCACAAATCACCCTCTTTTTCTAGTTCGAAATAGACATATCCTGAATGCCAGGGAATTTGCCTCGGCACGGATGGTAAGGCTCGTATTGCAATACCGGGTAGCTGCAACTGCACTAATTCACGGATACGTCCGACAGGGGCAATTTTCATCTGAGCCGGGAAGTGGCTCATCAAGGTTTCATTAGTGGTCTCAGCATGGACCGCCAGAATAAAGCTGAATGTATTCACCATATTGGCATTAGGTAGTGTGGCGATATTCAGACCATGAGAGTATTCGGTGAGTGGTAACTGAATAGCGTGTTCTTCCAGAATGATGGACAGCCCCTGACGCAGATGGAACATAAGCTGATTAAAACTCAGGGTCAGATTATCATGATCATAGAGAGGAAGATTTTCATCAGGAACACGGCTTTGGGAGAATGTCGCCAGCTCAGTGGCAAATTGCAGCCATTCGCTGAATAATCTTTCCGGATGCAATAGTGATAAATTGTGTGCGTGGTTTACCTGACCACTATAGCGATTTACAAGGGACAGTAAGAGAAAATCCATGATTTCAGAGTCATTATGTCGCCCCAGTTGTAATAAACGCTGGCTTATCTGCTGGCGGCGCTGTTCCAGTAACCCCTGAATATCGGTTACAAACCCGGCTACTTGCGGGCTGGCATAACAGTTGAGCAGGGGAGGAATGAACTGTTGATCAAGATATATTTTATTATCACTGGTTCTATTCACTACGTGAACAATCTTCAATGCAGTCCATTCTGGTGTTAAATCAGATTCCGCCATCAGGCGCAGGCGCATTTTGCCGAATTGTAAAGCAGCACTGCCCACTGACATGGCATTAAAGTCATTGACTTCAGTTTCAAAACTGATAAAACGCGCCAGCGAATTTTTCTGCTCACTGAAAATGACTTCTTCTCTGCCCCGCCGAAAGTGGGGAAGCGCCAGCATGACATTAATATCGGTCTGATTTTCAGAGAGTTGTAAAGGTTCTGGTGCGTCAGCGCCATCAAAACTGAATGGAGTTCCATCCGGAAAAATACCGCTCGCAGAGGAAAGCATAATTTTCCCCTGATTGAGAAATTCCTGATTCAGTTCGAGAGTCAGAAAACCCCAATAATAAGGCAGTTGGGCTTTCCCCCAATCACGGACATAGGCTTCAAGATAGCTTTCAGCTTGCTGGAAGTGATGAGGGCGTAAGAACATCCCTTCTGTCCAAATGACTTTTTCAGATTTATTCATGATTTTCTTCAGTTCATGCAGCACAAGTTAAGTCAGGAGTTAAACCAGAGCCAGTAACTTTAATGCACACCTGTAGTTTGTCAGGTGCAGAACGCCAGAATTTGTAAAACGGAGGCTTTGCTGGTACCGATACCGGAAGAGCAATACGCCATTTCTTTCCATCTAATTGCCTGTATTCGGCAACAATTCCAATGTAATGAATTTCTGGCTGATTCTGTTCCAGTAGATGACGGACATGTTCGGTAGGGAGGATAAAAAACCGATCCTCATTGACTAATTTATCCCCCAGTGCTGCTTTCGCGTTGCCCTGAAGTGAAAAAAAGTCTGCCGACATAAACTCTTCTTTTGATTTCAATAGCATAACGTCAATCTTCAGTGGAGCTGAATCATTAACATTTGGTGCAATATTAAAAACTAATTGGTAAGGAGGTAATTTTTCTGGCTGCTGTGATGAGCAGCCTGCCATGATTAATAGAAACGTTAATAAAATTCTTTTCGTCATCCAGCAGTTATCACCCAACAGTTAATTAAATACAACTAATTGAATACAAGGTATTTATTAAAATATTTCGTTTTTTGCAGTACAAAATATAAGGTAATAAATTTCATGAATTATTAATAATTTTAGTATAGCCAGTATGGAATAAAAGAAAAGTTGGGTATCAGGCTGATAAAATCAGCACCTTGGTTTGGCTTGGTGTAATACGACAGCCGACAGAGTTGGTCGAGTTCTGCATTGACATGCTGGTTAGTCGCGTCACGGGAGCGCCTTTGATTAACAGAGTATTCGCCCCTAATGTATGCCGTGCCGGTCCCATCACCGTACCGGAAGCCACACCAGTATTAACGCCGGCGTTATCGCCCATAGTCATGGGATAGATTGTCATCAGATTATGGGCTGGTGCTCCTGCAAATAAAATGTTCATGGCATTCGTAATACCAGTAGGTCCCTGAGCCATATTGGGATACGGTATAGGTGTTGAAAAAGGGGGAGTCATACAGACATCAGGGGTAGCCAGATCCATCCCCCCGCTTTGAGTATTGGCAAACATAATATCTCCTTAACCAATATGAATTTGTTCAGCATCTATTTTGGTAATGGCTTTTGCTGACATCATGGTATTTTGGGCATGCAGACGCAGGTAGTTTTCAGCCTGCATATCTAACTGACCCGCCCGTACTTGCTCTGTCTGTGTGGTATGACGAAACAGGCGGTGACTGAGTTGTGTAACGGTCTGCCAGACTGATTCAAGTTTATTGCCAACCAATTGGGTCACTGACACCCAGGCAGAGAGAGATTCACCCGTGTATTGCATTTTCTTGATATGGCATTGACCATCGTTGGCATCAATATGCAATCCTTCGCTGTTTAAATGTAAATTGCCATGAGGTGCAATAGTCAAATCACCGGGTACGCTGATTTCTGCCGATTGTTGTTGTTCAGGGCGTTCTAATATAGCCAGCACCCAGAGTTTCCCCTCCACTTTTGTGAGTAAGACGGTATCACCCAGTTCAGGTGTCAGTAAACAACTGGCAGCCCGTCGGCAATGCCATCCCCGGCTGTGGCTTTCCACCATCAAGCTACCATCCTGAAGGCGGTTGATAACCTGTCCGGCAACCTGTTGTGAAGGTTCATCCGTAAGCAAAGGTGAAGAAAGTGTATAGGACGCGTAAGAAAGTTCTGACATTTTAGTTCTCCTGATTAAATCTTGCGTTGTAGCTCCCACTCTTCGGCGGCAAACAGTTCAGGATCATTTTCCAGAATGCCATTACGATCGGAGAACAATGCCCCAGCCTGTTCAGCACGATGAAAAAGTGTTCGCATAAAATGCGTGGTACGAAAATCACTGTTGCTGACATTGGCGTAGGAAAGATCGGCATAGGTCATGTCAGCACCGGTAAACTGGGCATTGACGGCATGAACTTTGTGCATAATGGCCTGTGTTAGCTGGCTTTGTCTGAAGTCAGCGGATTCGAGACAGGCACTGACAAAAATAGACTGGATAAATAAGCCGTTGCTGCAATGTGCCCCAGTCAAATCCGCTTCGATAAATAGGGATTGGGTCGCGTTAACATTCGATAATACTGCCCCCTGTAACCCCGCTCCTTTGAAGTTACAGTTGGTTAATCTGGCATGACTGAAATTCACGGCTTCAAGCTGACAACCGGTAAATTGACATTCCTGAAATTGTTGTTGTTGATAGTCCTGACCACGCAGGTCACATTCAAAAAAAACCGCTTTCGTGAATTTACTGGCAGAAAAGTGCGTTTTCCGTAAATTCTGGCGAAAAAAGGTAACCAGAAAAAGATCGCTGGAAGTGATGCGGGCCTGATCAAGCGATGAGTCAATAAAGGCAATTCGCTTAAGATCGCTGTGATTGAAATCGGCTTCTTGCAGAATACTTGAGGTAAATTGAGAGTCGTTCTGTATTGTTTCTGTAAAGCGGGTTTTCTTTAAATCACATTGATTAAACAGGCTGTTAGTTATGTGACTTTTATCGAAGGTGGCACTTGCCAGACTGCACTGTTCAAAAACACTATGTTCGAAGAGAGTGGAATCGAATGTTGCCTCTTTGAACTGACAGGCAGAAAAAATGGTATCTTTCAGTTGAGCGTGGGAAAAATCAGTACCGGAAAAATCGACTTCTTTGAATATTCCGTCGGTTAAATCCCGCTGGGCCAGTGAGATATGTGCCAGACTGACTTTTTCAATGATGTCACCCTGTTTGATTTTTGCGATCAGTTCATCTGCTGACAGTGAATTCATATCACTTCCTTATCGCGTTTAGGTAAGGTTTTGATACCTTGCAGATAGGCACCTTCAAACTGGGTTGAATCATCAATGATAGACTGAGACATATCGGCCCGGAATAAATTCGCGCCGCGTAAATCAGTACCATGCAGGCTACATTTCTGCATCAGAGCACCCATCAGGTTGGCATTATTCAGCAGAGCCTCCCGAAAATCGGTTCTGATGAAAATACTTTTTGTTGCATTCAGATGTTGCATATCTGCTGACCGACAGTCAGCTTCACTCAAATCGCTGTTATTCAGTATAGCGGAATGAAATCGGGCCTGAACCAACGGCATCTGACGCAAATTACACTCAGTCAGTATTGCCTGAGTAAAATCAGCCTGATTAAGCGTACTGTTCATCACAAAAGCACAATTCAACAGGCTTGCCGAACAGAACCGGATGTGATTGACTTCCGTTTCTATCCATGAACAACTTTCACATTGTGCTTCATCAAAAACGGCTTGTTCCAGTTTACACTTAAGAAAAGTGACTTTATTCAGTGTTGCGTGATTAAAGCTGAGAGCGGGTAATTCCAGTTCTGTCAGTGTGCAGTTATTCCATTGTGAAGAGTGAAAATCACCATGTGTAATAAAAACCTGTCTCAGTAAAAGATCGGTGAATGTGGAGTGGTTGAATTGACAGTGATCAAATAGGGCTTCCTGCAATTGGACCTCTTTGAAATCGGTATTGGAAAAGTCACTTCGCTCACATTTAGCCAGTACCAGATTCGCTTTATCCAGTTTCACACCAGACAGGGAAGTATGGCAGAATTCTGCTCTGGCCAGCATTGCTTCACTGAAATCCACTTTATCCAGTTGGCTGTGATTAAAACAGGCACTTTCCAATAATGCGCCGGAAAAGTTTGCGCCACGTAGATCCATGTTAGATAAATCTGCACCAGTAAAATCCATGCCACTGAAATTACCACCTTGTGCCATAATTTTTTGTGCCCGTTTGCGGATGATTTCTGATAATTCCCCCTTCAGTCGCAAAGCAGGACTCTGGGATTGCACCGACAAAAAATAGGTATCACGTAGCGACTGTTCAATTTGTGCCAGTTCTTGATCGTTCAATCCGGTGTGCTGCTGTTGCTTACGCAATATATCCCGTGTTGAATAAATTCCTTCCGGTCCTTTGGTATTACTCTCTGGAAGAGATAAATACGTATCGATACCTTGTTCTTTTGCTTTGGCGGTTATCTCTGCTTGTTTCAGTTCGGCTTCGGCTTTTTTTTGATTGGCCTCCTGTTCGATTTTTTCCACGAATTCTGGTAGTTCATCCAGCCGGGGACTGGTTGAAGGTACTGCGACCGGAGGAGTGGGTGGGATCATTGTATTGATATCATAATCCTGCTCAGCTAAACGTGCAGCTTGCTGTTCATGGAGGAGCTTTTGACGCCTAAGTATCGATTCCTGTATCGGGCTGCTTTCTACTGAGGACTCTGTATCTATCCACGGGCCGATAATGTCCTCAGGAATAAGATCTTTTTCCCTGAACGTGTACAACACTCCTTTTTCTTTGTCCGTGCGCTGTTTGGCCACCGCCAGATAATGACTGGCGGGTAGTAGGCTATCCTGATGTTCCAGCGCGGATATCATCTGTAAGACATCGGCTGCATCATCTTCATTTATCCGTGTACTTCCGTGCCATATCAGGAGCATTTGCTCCAGATGAGGAAAGAACCATACGGTTGTCTGGCGCATGACAATTTCTTCGTCAATCTCTTCATTAAGACGTAACCGTCTGATAAAACAGCGCACATTCCATGCTGGCAGACGACCTTCCTGCACCGGTTTTTTCGGATGCATGTTCTCAATCCGCCATGCAGCTTTAATCGGCAGGGCAGGCAGTTGCTCCCACCACTGATCTTGTGGTGCGGCATTAAATAACCGCCAGTCAATATCATGGGCATATCCCGGAAATTCGTTTTCCAGCCACTCCTTATCATATTGCTTACCGATGCGTTCAAACCGGCGTGGCCATGTAAAATCCAAAGGGCAAAAACTAGCGGGTTCGGGAGTATCTTCCGGAGATAACAATTGTTTTTGGAAGGCTTCAATATTAGGTAACTGATGAATTTTAGTGCCGTTTTCTAATATTTCCGGCGTGAAACCAATACCGTGTGGGTTATCATCATAACCTTCTCCTCCAAAAGCCCGACTCCAGTCCAGTCGCATTTGTTCAAAGACTTGAGGTTTTGAAGAAGTACCTCCCACCCAGTAACGATCACCAAAAACAGCCAGTTTTTTTTCCAATTGATCAACTTTAATACGCACATTACAGGCGGTTTTATCAGTCTGATGATGGGTATAGGCATAACCTGTCGCCAGAAATTCAGCACAGGATTTAGGCATGGCAAGATCAATAATACCATTACAGGTTTTCAGTTCTTTTTCTGCCAGTTGCCAAAGCTCCGGCTCCGGTCTCAGACGGGGAGTTGTGCCCATATCAGTCAGAGCCATCACAGTGACGCCGAGATGATTTTTCTGCATCCAGCGATAAGGCCGATAAAGTAGACTTAAGCGTAGTGGTTTGATGATTTTCATTGAAATATTGAACTGTTAAATTATTAGGTAAACATATGTAGGGCAGAATTGAGGAGTCGGATACTTGATTGTGCAATAGCCATCGTTTTTTTGCTTATCTCCAAATCCTTATCAGAAATATCACATCCTACTGTACTCAGGTTTACCACCGTGTAGTTCATGGAAAATGTAGTGATTGAATTACTAAAACCGGTGATGCTATTAATCACTCCGGTGTTGCTTTGTTGCATTCCAGTACTGGAAATGCCATATCCTTTGAAGTCTATGCTGCAAGCTTTAGCAGAAAATATAGACGTTGGGCAATCCACAATAACATTAGTATCACTCTTGATTGTGATGAGGTTAGGGCTGTTGATTAGCGTTGTTCCGGTAATATTTTGAGTCCAGTTTCCATCAATTTTGGCAGTTAAATTGCCTGTGAGTTTGTAGGTATCTCCACCATCGATTTCGGTGTTTCGCCCTTTTTTAATGGTTCGTTGCTGCCCTTTATCAATCGTTAAGGTATCTTTGCCGTTGACAGCCGTATCCCGATTATCTTTGTAGGTGAAATTCGCTTTACCTGTCACCGTATCTGTTTGTTCTTTTTTAATTTCCGTAGTACGCTTCCCATCAATTTTGACTGTCTTATCTTTTTCAACGGAGATATTCATATCCCGCTCTGCGTGCAGATCAAATAACTCTTTATCCGGTTCATCATCCATAAAAAGATAGTTAGCCTGATCATGCTTACCATTTTTGGTATTTGACATCACACCACTGCGAGTTTCATGTTTGGGAAGTTCCCACGGCGGCATATTTTCATTGTTATAAGTACTACCGATAACAAAAGGTTTATCCGGGTCGCCATTGACAAAACTGATAACAACTTCTTCTCCCACACGGGGAACGTTGATACTGCCGTATCGCCAGCCAGCCCAACGCGTTGCCACACGTATCCAGCAGGAACTGGTATCGTCTTTTTTATCTGTTTTATCCCAACGGAATTTCACTTTTATCCGGCCATACTTATCAGTCCATATCGGTTTATTTTTAGGACCTGTTACGACCGCAGTTTCAACACCGGTTGCTTTTGGCCAAAGCGTGATGGCTTGTGGTTTCCAATGGACATTGGAGGGGATAGCTTCAAACTGAACAATATTTTTGTCAGGCTTATCATCATCACTATCATCGTCATCACTATCACACTCAAAGACTGAGCCATAATCGGATTCATAAAATGAATATTGTGCTCCGGTAATCAGATAATCATTGTAATCATCCCCTTTGATACTATTAGGCAGAGAGAGTGTGAAAGTGTGGCCCGGAGCCATTCCCAGTACATTGCCTGTTCCATTAATCAGCTCACTTTGTGCTTCTGAAGCCTGTTGAAGTATACGGACATAAAACTGCCCCTGATCACCTTTTATAAAGCGTCCCGGCCACATAAATATCTCTGTACTATCAACAGAACTGAGCGAAGTTTGAGTGAGAGACTGTAATTTAGCCCGGGGCTTACGAAAATCGTAGTCATCAGTACTGAAACTGTTGGGGATAGTCGAACTGCTAATATTCCAAGTATAGATATATTCTTGGTCCAATTTCCTGAAGATGCTACCGACACTGAAATATTTAATCGTGTCATACCCCGGCATTGGATAATGCATTTGGGGCATATCGACTAATACCATAGTGTGGTTGCCATTCTCATGTTTAAAGTAATAATAAATACCTTCATGCGCCATTAGACGATGAATAAAATCGAAATCAGTTTCGTTATATTTAACGCAATATTCCCATGGGCGATAGTTTTCTATGAGATTATCCTCAAAATTAACATTGGCACCCTGTAATACTGTAGTGACAATCTCAGGTACGGTTTTTTCCTGCCAGATGCTATAACCGGATTTCTTTTTTAGTTCCGAAAGCTTAGGCCTTACTGTAGCAGTATATAAATAAAGCCTGTCATCATATTTATAAAATGGCGAATAAGAGATTTTTTCTATATAGCCACTTAAATATCTTGTTTGTTTTGACGGGGTTTTTATTTCTACGGTAAGTACAGTATTATGAAGCGATATAGGATCAGATAATCTATTTTTACTCAGTAATTCGACCTCAAATTCATAAGGTTCCGATAATCTTTCTATTCCTTTAAGTGATTTAAAGTATAACTCTTCGCCGGATGAAGTATGTGCGATAAACTGTCTTTCCATAATATGGACTCGCTTTTATGCAAAGCTACCGCCTATTCCGGCTGGATGCGGGAATATATGATAGCTGGTGGAACTTACTGTTGTGAGGCATTTCGGATATATAATAAATATGTAGCTGTTGGTTTCTGATATTGAGTTAAGCACAATAGTCAGAATGTGTAATCACCAGAGAATGTTTTATTTAAGGAATATATAACTTGTGTTTATATTTTGTCTTTATAAAAAGAAATAACCCAATGTATTACTTTGTTTTTATTGTATAAAATAATTTTAGATTAGTTAGATAGGAGATTATAAGTAATTATATTAAATTAATGAATTATGTCGGGTAAACTTTTTTCTAATATCATAAAACATGGTTAATTAAATTAGGATAATGTATCTATATTTAAGATAACCTTAAAAAGAGAAATTACTGATAATTCATTTATCGTTTAAATAATTTATTTATCGTTTAAATTAATGTGTTATATCTAATAAATAAAAAGATAAAGTTAACAAAGTGATAAAATTGAGGGCGGCGAGGGCAATGAGTGAATAGGCTGCTATTATCTGTTTAGGTTATATTTAAGATGTTTTAAAATAAGAATAGAGAGGAGAAGTGGTGGGGAAAAAAAGATAAAATTGGCGGTAACAACATAATAATTACCGCCAGAGGTTCTTTATAACGAATTATTTCAGTGCTGCTAATGCGCTGTCATAATCAGGCTCGTTAGTAATTTCATCTACGAGCTGGCTATAAATAACATTATTGTTTTCATCCAGAACAATGACAGCACGTGCAGTCAATCCACCTAATGGACCCTGGCTAATGGCTACACCGTAATTTTCCTGAAACTCACCACCACGCAGTGTTGATAGAGTGACAACATTCGAAAGGCCTTCAGAGCCACAAAAACGGGATTGTGCAAAAGGCAGGTCTGCTGAAATGCAAAGTACGACAGTATTGTTCAGTTCACCGGCATGTTGGTTGAATTTACGTACAGAAGTTGCACAAACGCCGGTGTCAATGCTTGGGAATATATTGAGTACCTTACGTTTCCCTACATATTGGCTCAGTGCCACGTCAGTAAGATCTTTAGCTACCAGCGTAAATTCTTTTGCTGTTTCACCTGCTTGTGGAAAATGCCCAGCTACGGTGATATCGCTACCTTGGAACTTGACGGTTTGTGTCATGGTTTTATCCCTCTATATAAGTAAACTGCGGTGCCAGTGTAATGGAATAGTGCGATCTTGCCCACAAAAATAGCTGTAATATTTATAAATACTCATCTATTGTTTAATTAACAGTGTCTTATAATTTATTTTAGGATAATTATTAGACCAAAAGAGTAAATATTTATGCACAATTTTACCTTGTTCCCTTCTGTATTACTGATGACAGGGCTTTCCTTACCTCTTTCTGTTTATGCTGCTGATGTTCCTGTAGGAACTCAGTTAGACCCTCATCAGGAGCTGGTTCGCCATTTGAAAGATGAACCAGCATCACTTGACCCGATTAAATCCTTCGGCTTAATAGAAGCGCAGGTGTTGCGTGATTTACTGGAAGGTCTCGTTAATCAGGATGCCGATGGTAAGCCCGTTCCGGGAGTTGCGATTAACTGGAAGACGACAGATAACAAAACATGGATATTTACGCTACGACAGGATGCCCGCTGGTCTAATGGTGACAAAGTCACCGCCTCTGATTTTGTATATAGCTGGCAGAGGCTGGTTAATCCTAAAAATGCTTCTTCATTTTCTTGGTTTGCTGCTCTGGCAGGAATTCAGAATGCCCAAAAAATTATAGATGGTAAATTACCCCCGGAAAAATTAGGTGTTGAGGCTCTTGATGCTTATACAGTAAAAGTTACGCTGGATCGCCCAGTGCCTTATTTCCCTAATATGACTACTCACTTTAGCCTTTATCCGGTGAATAAACAGAACGTTGAAAAATACGGTAATGATTGGACCAAGGTAGGCCATTTGGTGGGTAACGGCGCTTTCATGCTGACGGGGCGTGTAGTAAATGAAAAAATTGTTCTGTCGCCTAACCCTTATTACTGGGATCACAAGAAAACAGTACTGAAAAAAGTGACGTTTGTACCAATCAATCAGGAATCTCATGCGGTTAACCGCTATCTGGCAGGGGATTTGGATATTACTGAATCTTTCCCTAAGAATATGTACCACAAGTTACTGCATGATATTCCGGGAGAGGTGTTCACTCCGGATCAATTGGGAACGTATTACTACGCATTTAATACTCAGCGTGCACCGACTAATGATATCCGTGTCCGGCAGGCGCTTGCCATGACCATCAATAAGAATCTGGTTGCAGAAAAGATATTAGGCACAGGCGAAAAACCTGCATGGCATTTTACACCTGACGTTACGGCCGGTTTTCATCCAGAAAAAAGTCAGCAACAGATTATAACTCAGCAGGAAAGAGATAGAAGAGCACGATTACTGCTGAAAGAAGCAGGTTATGGCCCTGATAATCCACTAAAACTTTCTTTGCTCTATAACAATTTAGAGAATAATCAACGTATTGCCATTGCAGTCAGTTCAGAGTGGAAGAAAAAACTGGGCGTTGAGGTGAAGTTAGTCAATCAGGAATGGAAAACTTACGTTGATAACCGGAATACCGGTAATTTTGATGTAGTCCGGGCATCATGGACCGGAGATTATAATGAGCCATCAAGTTTCTTATCACTTTTGACATCAACACATAGCGGAAATTTGGCCAAATTTTATAACCCAGCTTATGACGCTTTGTTAAAAGAGGCTAGTCTGGAAACAGACGATGCCGCCAGAAACAGGGATTATAATCAGGCTGAAAAAATGATTGAAGAACAGGCTCCGATTGTTCCTATTTATCAGTACACTAATGGTCGGTTAATCAAAAAATGGTTAAAAGGATACCCGATCACCAATCCTGAAGATATGGCGTATAGCCATACTATGTATATCATTAAAAAACATTAAATGTTGAACAGGAGAGGATGTGGAAACGATTTATGGCTCAGCATTTAAAGATTCAAACGCTGTGTATGCCTGCCAATTGAATGGGAAGGGGGGGATTACAGGTTTTAGCGAAAATGTATCTGCGACGGTAGGGCAACCATTCTGGCAGCATCTTGATTATAAAAATCAAGCTAGTTATCAATGGATTATGAAAACTAACCAACTACCAGTTCCGGTAAAAGAAGGGCTGGTGGGTGAGAGTATTCGGCCCAAACTCATTCGTACCGGTGAGGGGGCGATGATTATGTTGCGGACAATTAATCGCAATGACAATGCCCGCTCTGATCACTTGGTATCGTTTCGCATCTACATTAATGACAGGATAATTATTTCCAGCAGCCATAGAAAAGTCTATTCGGTTGATCAAGTTCTGGCTGATTTAAATAATGGCGTAGGAGCAAAAAATACAGGGCACTGGCTGGTTGAAATCGCTGATGCTATCACTGACGAAGTGAACGATTTTATTGAAGAGTTACATGACAGCCTGATTGAGTTTGAGGATAACATTCTGGAACAGAAGATCCCCGGACGAGGTGAATTAGTGTTATTACGCAAACAGTTGATTGTTCTTCGTCGGTATATGGCACCCCAGCGAGATGTTTTGACACGACTGTCCAGTGAGAAGTTGCCGTGGATGAGTGACGAGGCTCGTCATCTGATCCAGGAAGTCTCTGATCGTCTCGGGCGTGGGCTGGATGATTTGGATAGCTGTATCGCAAGGACAGCGGTCCTTGCCGATGAGATTACTTCCATTATGGCGGATGCGATGAACCGTCGTATTTACATGATGTCATTGTTAACAATGATATTCTTACCAAGTACTTTTTTAACCGGTTTATTTGGTGTTAACCTTGGCGGGATCCCCGGAAATAAGGATGAATTTGGCTTTGGTTTATTCAGCCTGCTGCTGTCGTTATTGATAGCGGGGTTCGCATGGTGGTTAAAGCGAAGTAAGTGGTTATAGGAAAAATTGCGATTGCCGTGAGTTCTGAACCGAATGTTCATTGAATCTGATGGTTAATTTCATGCGGATTTGAGATATATCAATAATCAGTATCTCAAGTTGAGGCACTATAACCCTGCAGGTGAATACAACGTTGAGCGATGAACGTTGTGCTCCATGATTGTAGTGTTTCTCATATTGAGTTTTATACCGATTAAAATTGACATTATGCCGATACTAAAATCCTTAGCATCGGCTATTTTTTTATTACTTTATTTCGATAACATCCAGCCGATCCGCCTGAAAATCAATTTGTTCATCAGGGTCAATAGCAGGTTGTACGGGTAACTCCTCCCGATCAAAAGCCAGGTCCCCTCCAGCAATAATTTCACTGTCGTGATTAATGCTTTTGAAGTCGAACAGATTAAAATCGCTGAGATGTGATGGAACCACGTTCTGTACCGCTCGGAACATAGTTTCAATGCGTCCGGGATAGCGTTTGTCCCAGTCACGCAGCATATCCTTGATAACCTGGCGTTGCAGATTTGGCTGTGAGCCACACAAATTACAAGGGATAATGGGAAATGCTTTCGCTTCTGCGTAGCGTTCGATATCTTTTTCCCGGCAGTAAGCCAGCGGGCGTATAACAATGTGTTTACCATCATCACTGATTAGTTTAGGTGGCATGCCTTTTAATTTGCCGCCATAAAACATATTCAGAAAGACAGTCTGCAGGATATCATCACGATGATGCCCCAGCGCGATTTTGGTTGCGCCCAGTTCAGTAGCGGTGCGGTATAAAATACCACGACGCAGTCGGGAGCACAGAGAGCAGGTTGTTTTTCCTTCCGGGATTTTTTCTTTGACAATACCGTAGGTATTTTCTTCGACAATCTTATACTCGACGCCCAGTTCATCCAGATAAGCCGGAAGGATGTGCTCAGGAAAACCTGGTTGTTTTTGATCCAGATTGACGGCAATAAGCGAAAAGTTAATAGGGGCACTTTTTTGCAGGTTCTGCAAAATAGACAGCAGGGTGTAGCTGTCTTTGCCACCAGAAAGGCAGACCATAATGCGATCGCCTTCTTCGATCATATTAAAATCTGCAATGGCTTGCCCGACATCACGACGCAGACGTTTTTGTAATTTATTAAAATTATACTGTTCTTTTTGAGTATTCATTTCTGGTTGTTCTTTACTGTTTCTGATGGCTGTTCGACTAAAGGCCCTTAAAAAAATTACGATGATTTTATGGCGGAGAACATGAAAAGGAAACAATAATAGCGGATAGGAAGGGATTATCAATTAGAGTTAGCGAAAAAGGCTGCTTTCCCCGCGTAGGAAAGACAGCCTTTTTGTTCTTAATACTTATATTTCAGCCGGAAAAACTGGCTGATCAGAACCAGAACACCCACTAATAAATAAGCAGCAAAGACACCAATCAGCCATTGCGGCATATCCAGTGTCAGAAATGACCATTGTTTTATTGAACAATCTCCAAAAGCCTGAAACACCGAAGGCAGCCATTCATTTAACGGCAGCCATGACGGAAATCTGACAAAAAATTCACAGGTATTAAAAGGGCTGGGGTATAACTGCATCATGGTATGATCCCATGCCAGTTGTAATCCGTGCCATGAGCTATAAAGCCAGAGTAAAATAGCCAGCCAGCGCAGCGGGGTTTTGGGGGCGATAGCTCCCAGCAGGGCCGCCCCGAAAATACCGAATAGAGCAACACGCTCATAAATGCACATTACACAGGGTTGTAACTGCATAACATGTTGAAAGTAAAGAGCAACAAACTCCAGTAAAAGAGCTGTTAACGCCATTAACAACCATGCGCTTCGCCCTTGGGAACTCCATTTTAGAAAATGTAACATTCTTCTTCTTCCCGTATCATATATATAGGTAGCCGTTTATTCTGCGTTTCTTAAATCACAAAAGAATCAATTTAAGGTCAATTATGTTGTTTTTTTAAATTATACCCATCCTCTTTCAAATTGCCTTTTTGTTGGCGGTGCAAATTCGTTCCTGTACCGCCGGAGGCAGCATGAAATCGACTGGATATTCGAAGGGATAAAAAAACCGGATAGGGGGATTTTACACCCTATCCGGCAGAATTCCTTAATAATAAATATAAGGGATTATTGTGGGATAACCCAACCAAGTTTTACAAGATATTCAGTAGCAGGCAGTAGCCAAAATTCAACACACAGCAGACCCACAAGAGTCATCACAATTGTGTAAGGTAGAGCCATTAGCACCATACGCCCATAAGACAGGCGGATCAGAGGCGAGAGCGCAGATGTCAGCAGGAACAGGAAAGCAGCCTGTCCGTTTGGTGTCGCTACGGATGGTAGGTTGGTTCCTGTATTAATGGCTACAGCTAAAAATTCATATTGCTGCTGTGAAATAAGACCACTTTTAAGCGCAGTCAGAGCTTCATTAATATAAACAGTACCTACAAATACGTTGTCAGATACTGCGGAAAGCAGACCATTAAACAGATAAAACAGGGAAAGTTGTGACGCTGGTGAGGATTGCAGTACAAACTGAATAAATGGGGTAAATAGTTGTTGATCAATAATGACCGCAACCACAGAAAAGAAGACTGTCAATAATGCAGTAAACGGTAAGGCTTCCTCAAAGGCTTTACCTAAAGCATGTTCTTCCGTGATACCACAAAAAGCAGTAGCCATAATAATCACTGACAGGCCAATCAAACCGACTTCAGCTAGGTGGAATGCCAAAGCAACAATCAGCCAGATGCCGATTAAAGCCTGAACAACAAGCTGAGCTTTTTCCTGACGGGTACGTTTTTCACCGGCTTTTTTCGCATAGTCTTCCAAAACAGAGCGGACACGCTCAGGTAGTTCGGCACCGTAACCAAACAGTTTGAAATGTTCAACCAGCAGACAAACCAGTAATCCACAGATAAAAACAGGCACGGTGACAGGAGACATACGGATAAAGAATGTCACGAAATCCCAGCCAACATGTTTTGCGATGATCAGGTTTTGTGGTTCACCGACCATCGTCATCACACCGCCTAATGCTGTACCGACACCGGCATGCATCATCAGGCTGCGCAGAAATGCCCGGAACTGATCCAGTGTCTGTCTTTTATCTTCATTATCAATAAATTGATCATCGTTAAGATCTGTACTGCCATTATTCTGGCTGGAAAGATAACGATGATAAATAGAATAAAAGCCAACAGATACGCTGATAACAACGGCTATAACTGTCAGGGCATCAAGAAAAGCAGATAAAAATGCACTTGCCAGACAGAAGGCCAGAGCCAGCATTTTTTTGGAACGAATGCTCAAGAGTAGTTTAGTGAAAACAAATAGCAGAAGTTGCTTCATGAAGTAAATACCGGCAACCATGAAAATCAGCAGCAGAATAACTTCCAGATTATTGCTGATCTCATGCCCTATCTGTTTTGGTGAGGTCATGCCGATAAGCACAGCTTCAATAGCAAGTAAACCTCCCGGCTGCAACGGATAGCATTTTAACGCCATTGCCAGTGTGAAGATAAATTCCACAACGAGCATCCAGCCTGCAACGAAGGGGCTGACATAGAAAAAAACCAGTGGATTGATGATAAGAAAAACAACGATAGCCAATTTGTACCAATCCGGCGAATTGCCGAGAAAGTTTTTCACCACTGCACGTCGGATACTGATTTCCATTATTATTAATATTCCTCTTCTGTGGATACATGGGACATTTCTAAAGCACAACATACCCGTTGTTTTTCAGTTACCTCTCTGTTGGTTGCGCTCGTTTATTCCAGTCATCTAGTGATTATGCCTCTGGGAGACGCTTCCTGACTGTTTTGATGCAACTTGAAATACATTGGGTATCGTACGCTCTAACTGGTGGTAATTTAAGGGGATAATCTCATAATTAATTGGGTAATAATTATATTTTTTTATGACCTCTTTCACTCTTTCATGGTTTATTTATTATGTAACTATGTCGATCTGGCGCATTCTGGTATGATCAGTACCTATTATTAGCCAAGAAAACAGTTTTGGAATAGTTTAAATATGGTAATTAAGGCTCAGAGTCCTGCGAGTTTTGCGGAAGAGTATATCATTGAAAGTATATGGAATAATCGTTTTCCACCAGGCTCCATTCTGCCAGCAGAGCGTGAATTATCTGAATTAATCGGTGTCACTCGTACCACTTTGCGTGAAGTATTGCAGCGTCTTGCTCGTGATGGCTGGTTGACTATTCAGCATGGAAAACCAACAAAGGTCAATAATTTCTGGGAAACATCAGGTCTTAATATTCTGGAAACTCTGGCACGTTTAGATCATGATCGTGTGCCTCAGCTGGTGGATAATTTACTGTCAGTGCGCACAAATATTGCGGCCATTTTTATCCGTACTGCATTCAGACATAATCCGGAAAAAGCACTGGAAGTTCTGGCTGAAAAAGATAAAGCAGAAGACACTGCGGAGTCTTTCAGTTCTGTGGATTATGATATTTTCCGTGGCTTAGCATTTGCGTCAGGAAATCCTATTTATGGGTTGATCATTAACGGATTAAAAGGGCTTTATACTCGTGTGGGTCGTTATTACTTTTCGAACCCAGAGGCTCGTAAACTGGCGCTGAATTTCTATCAGCAATTGAGCGTACTGTGCCGGGAAGAAGCCTACGATAAGATCATGGAATGCGTACGTAATTATGGTAAAGAAAGCGGAACCATTTGGCATGAAATGCAAGGCATTATGTTCAATGACTTAACAGCAGCACGTCAGAATTAATCAAATTATATCTTTTCCAATTATCAAGTTGATTTTCTAATCTAGCTTATTCTTTAAAGGCGAACTGCTTTGTGTAGTTCGCTGCTTCCCATTTTTTCATAATTATATCTATGAAGAGGTGTTTTCTTATCTCCTCATAAATGGTGAAAACCCACTCAAGCTGTAAAATTCAAATTTTTAAATTATTATACTGTTCAGTTCACATTGGTTCGGGATTTAATTCTTAATTATTGCATTTTTTTGAATTAATATAAATTCGAATATTGTGAACTTAATGTTGCTTTTTTACCGTAAAAATCACTTTTTAGAACACTTATATAATCAATTAATAGCATTTAATCCTTTTCTATTTGATTGTATTTTAGATTGTTTTTTTGTTTATCATCTGATAATAAGAAAGTTTTTTATCATGATTTTGTAATGGAATTGTGATTTAAATCCTAAAATTCAATTAATCATTTCATGGTCTATTATTCTGTGTTGGATTTTTCTATTTAGCATATTATGCTTGTCTTCGTGTATTTCTTATCAGCAGGTGGCAGAATGAAAGTCCTTATTTTAGGCAGTGGTGTTATTGGCGTCACCAGCGCCTGGTATCTGGCTCAGGAAGGTCATGAAGTGATCGTCGTGGATCGTCAGCAGAGTGCTGCTGAAGAAACGAGTGCAGGCAATGCCGGGCAAATTTCACCCGGGTATTCAACTCCCTGGGGTGCTCCGGGTATTCCGTTAAAAGCGTTCAAATGGCTGTTCCAGCGCCATGCTCCGCTAGCTATTCGCCCTGATGGTTCATTATTTCAGTTGCGCTGGATGTGGCAAATGCTACGCAATTGCGATGCTGACCATTATGCGATGAATAAAAGCAGGATGGTGCGTTTGGCTGAATATAGCCGTGACTGTATTAAACAGTTGAGAGCGGATACAGGTATTCGGTATGAGGAGCGTCTTGGGGGAACATTACAACTGTTCAGAACTGCTAAGCAGTTTGATAGCGCAGCCAAGGATATTGCGGTATTGGAGCAGGAGGGTGTTCCTTATCGATTATTGACGGCAGAACAATTAGCGTCAGTAGAGCCGGCTCTTGTCCACTCTTCCCATAAATTAACGGGGGGATTGCAACTTCCTAATGATGAAACCGGTGATTGCCAGATTTTTACCAAAGAATTAGCCAAAATGGCAGAAAAAGCAGGTGTCAGATTTATATTTAACAAGCAGGTTAAACAAATTCTGATGGATGGCGATAAGGTTAGCGGTATTCAGTGTGATGATGGTGTTATAACCGCTGATCAGTATGTGATAGCGATGGGGGCTTATTCCACCGAATTATTGAGAGGTCTTGTCACAATTCCGGTTTACCCTATGAAAGGCTATTCGCTGACAATGCCGGTAATGGATGAAACTCGTTCACCGACTTCAACGATACTGGATGAAACTTATAAAATTGCTATTACGCGTTTCGATAATCGTATCCGGGTTGGCGGTATGGCAGAAGTCGTCGGTTTTAACTTGGACGTACTAAAAAGCCGTTGTGAAACACTAAAAATGGTCGTTGATGATCTTTACCACGACGGTGGCAATATTGCTGAAGCTTCATTCTGGGCTGGGTTACGCCCGATGACACCGGATGGCACACCTATTGTTGGCCCGACGAAATACGCTAACCTTTATCTGAATACCGGACATGGCACATTAGGCTGGACGATGGCCTGTGGTTCAGGAAAGCTGTTATCTGACTTAATCTCAGGCAAAAAAACTGATATTGCCGCGGATGATCTTTCTGTATTCAGATACACCGATGGGTTTAATACCAAAGTACTTCGGGCGAAGCATCGCTTACATACTGCGTAAAGTAAATTAGAAGGGGTCAATATGCCACGTCCTATTTTGGCGACGATCCACCTTGATGCATTCCGCCATAATCTGGCAATGATCCGTCAGAAGGTCGGTCACAGTAAAATTTGGTCGGTAGTGAAAGCGAATGCATATGGGCATGGGTTGGACAGAATATGGCAATCACTCACGCAGACGGATGGTTTTGCTCTGCTTGATATGAATGAAGCTATTTATTTGAGAGAACAGGGGTGGCAAGGGCCTATCCTGTTGTTGGAAGGTTTCTTCAAAGCCGAAGATTTGCAGATAATCAATAAATATAATCTGACAACGGCAGTACATAGTCGCTGGCAGCTTCAGGCAATAGAAGAGGCAGAATTCGATAAACCTGTAGATGTCTACTTAAAACTTAACAGTGGCATGAACCGTCTGGGTTTCACTCCCGATGAATATCCACAGATAGTATCAATGGCAAATGGGATACAGAATATCAGATCAGTCACTTTAATGACCCATTTTGCGAATTCCGATAATGAAATGGGTGTTAGTGAGCAATTTACAGTGGTTAAAGAGCTCAGAATGGACGATCTTTCGCATTGCTTGGCTAATTCTGGCGCCATTCTATGGCACCCGCAAACGCATCGTGATTGGGTCAGGCCGGGGATCATTCTATATGGGGCGTCTCCCAGCGGAAAGTGGCGTGATATTGCAGATTCGGGATTGAGACCTGCGATGAGTCTGAAAAGTGAAATTATCGCGGTCCATGAACTGGCTAAAGGGGTAAAAATTGGTTACGGCAGCCGCTATACCACACAGTCTCCAACCCGAGTGGGTACTGTTGCATGCGGTTATGCTGATGGCTATCCTCGTCATGCATCAACAGGAACACCTGTTGTTGTTGATGGTATCCGCACCCGTGTGCTGGGAGCGATATCAATGGATATGATGACGGTGGATCTGACACCATGCCCAGAAGCCACAATCGGTAGCTCTGTTGAGCTATGGGGAGCAAAATTACCCGTGGATGAAGTCGCAGAGTTTGCTGGAACGATAGGTTATGAACTGTTGTGCGCTTTAGCCAGACGTGTTCCGGTGGTTGTTGATTAATGATAAAGGGTTTATTATTTTCTCAGGCATTTTTTCGTACCGCTTCCATGCAGTTTGAATCAATGCCTGTTCATCCCATTTTAATTCTGACCAATAAGTTATGTTCAGCTTGTCTGGCGGCAACGAAGGACGACAGATAGCTTGCCGGGGTTCCCGTTTTTAGAATACAAGGGGCTACTGATACGAGCAGTTTCAACACAGACCATAGTTTTATAGCCTTCGTTCTCCATATCTTGCATGCTGCCTGATAATTCTGCTCCGGGATTCCAGCAAACGATATCACTGTGATGATAGTGATGAATCTCGATGGTACGCTTCCATTGTTTATCATTAAGTAGGCTGAAATCTTCTGGCTTGGTGTAAATACGATCGGTTCGCCCTTGAAACGTGAGTTTTTCACTAGTCGATTGCTGTTTTTTGTTGGTTATCGAATCGATAAAGTGACTGCCTAATCCACTGACCTGAATTTTCTCTATATCGCTGATATTAAAATAAGAGTGGAGAGCGCATGTGGTTTGATAATCTCCGTAGGATTCCAGCTCTATTTCACAGGTTTCACCTAATTTAAAGCGGGCAATAAGTGTAAACTCATGTGGCCATAGTTGTTTGGTATATTCGCTGTTTTGTAGTGTGAACATCAAAATGACACCATTTTCATGTTCATGATGCCCTTTGAATTCCCATGGTAAAATCCGGGCAAACCCATGACTCGGCGTGTCCTGAGGCCCAAACCACGGCCAACAGATGGGGATACCACCACGGATGGCTGTTCCTGCACGGAATTTTGTATTATTGCTTAACCATAATACTGGCTTTTCACCACTGGGCTGCCACGCCATAAGGTGCGCACCCTGAATACTGATTGCGCTGCGGACTTTCGGGTGACTAATCACAATTAATGGAAATCCATCAATATCCCGTTGACTGATATGAGGAGATATCTGCTTTACAATTGGCAAAGAGAAAATTTTATCAAGCATCATCATGACCTTATATAAACTTGTATTGATGGTTAATGAAGGCAAGAATAGCTTATTGTGAAAGAGTGGTAAAATAAAAGCCACCGTAAAAGGTGGCTTATTGAACAATGATTATACCTGTTATCTTTCAGGTTGAGATTTTGTTGTCTGCAACCTGAAATTTATAAGGTAGACAGGTTCAGTTATTTAGAAATGTGTGCGACCAGATCCAGAACTTTGTTTGAGTAACCTGTTTCGTTGTCATACCAAGAAACCAGTTTTACAAAGTTATCGTTCAGTGCGATACCTGCTTTTGCGTCGAAGACAGAAGTCAGTTTTTCGCCGTTGAAATCGGTGGATACAACGTCATCTTCAGTGTAACCCAGAATGCCTTTCAACTCGCCTTCAGCAGCTTCTTTGATTGCTTCACAGATTTCTTTATAAGTTGCTGGTTTTTCCAGACGGGCAGTCAGGTCAACAACAGAAACGTTAGGAGTAGGTACACGGAAAGACATACCAGTCAGTTTGCCGTTCAGTTCAGGAATAACTTTACCTACTGCTTTTGCAGCACCGGTAGAAGATGGGATGATGTTTTGTGCCGCACCACGGCCACCACGCCAGTCTTTTGCAGAAGGGCCATCAACAGTTTTCTGAGTAGCTGTTGTTGCGTGAACAGTTGTCATCAAACCTTCAACGATGCCAAATTTATCGTTGATAACTTTAGCCAGTGGAGCAAGGCAGTTAGTTGTGCAAGATGCGTTGGAAACGATGTCTTGACCTGCGTAAGCGCTGTGGTTAACACCCATAACGAACATTGGGGTATCGTCTTTTGAAGGACCAGTCAGGACAACTTTTTTCGCGCCGGCAGCGATGTGTTTACGCGCAGTTTCGTCAGTCAGGAAAATGCCGGTTGCTTCAGCAACAACATCAACACCTACCTCGTTCCATTTCAGGTTAGCTGGGTCTCTTTCAGATGTAACGCGGATGGTTTTGCCGTTAACAACCAGATGACCGTCTTTAACTTCAACTGTACCTTTGAAGCGGCCATGGGTTGAGTCGTATTTCAGCATGTAAGCCATGTAATCTGCATCTAACAGGTCATTGATTGCAACGATTTCAATGTCAGAACGCTCTTGTGCAGCACGGAAAACAATACGGCCAATACGACCAAAACCGTTAATACCTACTTTGATAGTCATAGTATTCCACCAGCTATTTTTTAGTGAATTAAAAGTTGTTTCTAAAGTTACCAAAATCTTGCCAGTCGTCAAGCGGAATCGTGTCAACAATTGAAAAAGATCAATTTAAAAACCACTATCTGGATATCCGTTGTACAACTGTAACAATCTTTACGCTCACCATTATCGGGGTATAAGGAGATATTTAAAGTTACCATTAATGAGATATGTGAGATTTATCACAATTAGTAAAGTAAATCATCATGTTGAATGGGTTAAAATGCGATTTAACAGTTTAATATTTGCTTTTTGTTGTTTTCGGTACCTTTTGTTGAAAATACTGGCCTTAAAAGGTGGTTATCATGGCTAAAGATATCTCTTCTCCTCTTGAGCAGCTCAGTGAAATGCAGCGTTATGTGACGCAAGAAGCAGGTACAGAGCCGCCATTTTCAGGAAAACTGTTGCACAACAAAAAAAGTGGTATTTATCATTGCCTGTGCTGTTCTCAGCCACTATTTGTTTCCGACACAAAATTTGATTCCGGATGTGGGTGGCCAAGTTTTTATCAGCCGATTAATGATAAATCCATTAATTATATTGATGATTATTCTTATGGTATGCATCGGATCGAGGTGCGTTGCAGCCATTGTCAGGCACATTTGGGGCATGTTTTTCCTGATGGCCCTAAACCTACAGGAGAGCGTTTTTGCATTAATTCGGCTGCGTTACGCTTCATTGATGAAGACTCAGGAGAAGAAACCGCCGGTTAATATGATAAGTGGCGACGTTTTTTGACCAAATATGATGCGAATTGGCAAGTGATATAGAATCGATTCAGCCAGAGATGTTAGTATATAGTTTTAAGGAAATAATAGCCTTAAGGAAATACCGATGAATGTAGATGATTTACTTTCTGCCATGACACCTGAGATTTACCAGCGACTGGTTCAGGCTGTCGAATTAGGGAAATGGCAGGATGGTGTTCCATTAACACCAGAGCAAAAAGAGCATAGCCTGCAAATGGTCATGCTTTGGCAAGCCAGACATAATCACGATCCGGAACATATGACGATTGGCACCGATGGCCAAATTGCCGTAAAAAGTAAACAAGAACTGAAAGCAATGTTTCAGTCAGAGATGGTTGCCAGATTGAAGCCGCAATCAGAAGAATGAGCCAGTAGATTAAATCGGTAGCCTCGTTCTCCCTATTGATTGAGAATAAAGAACGAGGCTAATCTGATTTAGGATATGTAGTTATAGTGGTCAGCGGTTTAAAAATATTTTTATGCTTGGTACGTTAAAAAAGGGCAGCTATCTCCTTCAATGAAATAAATTTGGCACCTTTAGCTGCCATTTCCTCAATAGCCTGCTGGCTGTCATCCGCGTGAATATTAACCCCCCGGCAGCCTTCCGTAATAACGTAAGTTTCATACCCGTGTGCTAAGGCATCTAATACGGTGAATTTTACGCAGTAATCGGTAGCGATACCAAGAATAAGCAGGCGATTGATATGTTGCTCTGATAGCCAGCCATGTAATCGGGTTGCATTTTTACGATCGTTATCGAAAAATGCGCTGTAACTGTCTATCTGTGGATTTTCACCTTTACGGAAAATCTCCTGGATAGCAGCTTGGTTTAAGGCTGGATGGAAAGCTGCGCCTGATTGCCCCTGTACACAATGTACAGGCCACCATATTTGAGGGATACCGTTTAGCACACCTAATTCACCAACTGGCTGGCCTGAATTTACTGCAAAACTCATATGATTAGACGGGTGCCAGTCCTGACTTGCAATGATGCTGACATTGTACTGCTGACACAATTGAATAGCTTCATTTGCTACGGTGATAACTTCTTCACTCCCTTTTACCGCCAGTGCGCCACCTGTACAGAAGTCATTTTGTAGATCGATAAGTAATAGTGCGGTTTTCATTCTATTCCTTAATTCATACTTTCGTCTTATAGTCTGCCCGTTAATATTTTGAATATGCTTATTATTTGTCGGAGTAACTCAATTCTCCGCGTAGATTTTGCTGCATCAGAGAGCGAATTTCTTCGGTTGCATAGTGCTGGCTTAACAGGTAGTGAAGTTTTGTCAGGGTTGCTTCAAATGTCATATCGTAGCCGCTGATCACACCTGATGCAGCCAGTGCATGACCGTTAGCATAACCTTCCATATTGACCCTTCCGGAAATACATTGTGTTAAGTTGATTACAATGATTCCTCTTTCAGTCGCTTCTTTTAAGATTCTCAATAAATCAGGGCGTTGAGGAGCATTGCCGACACCATAAGAACGCAAAATCAATGCCTTGACAGGCTGCATCAGGATATTTTCAACCACTTGGCTCGACAGCCCCGGATAGATAGTGACTACGCCAATTGGTTGTGAGCTGATTTGATGTACAACAAAATCGCCGTGACCAACGGGCAGTGGAGCGGTGTTAAATGTCCGGATATTGATACCGGCTTCGATAAGCGGAGGGTAATTAGGAGAAGAGAAAGCATCAAAACCGTCAGCATGGGCTTTGACAGTTCTGTTCCCTCGATACAATTTATTGTTGAAAAACAGGCTGACTTCATTGACGGGATAGTTGGCTGCCAGATACAGGGCATTGAGCAAATTTGTCTGACCATCTGAACGCAGTGCTTCCAATGGAATTTGTGACCCTGTCACGATAACTGGCTTGTTAAGATTTTCAAACATGAAAGAGAGGGCTGAAGAGGTAAAAGCCATGGTATCTGTGCCATGCAGGATCACAAAACCATCGTAATCATGGTAATTTTGATAAATATCACTGGCAATAATTCCCCAATCATCTGGACTCATATCAGAAGAATCAATAAGGGGATGATGTTCACGGATCGTGAATGTTGGCATTTCTGGGCGGTGAAACTCGGGCATTTTTGTCAGCTGTCGCTGTAAATGACCGGAAACGGGAATATAACCATTGGGGGAATGCTGCATCCCAATGGTTCCACCCGTATAAACAACATAGATAGATTTCTTCTGCATGGTCGTAACCCAGTAGCGGTAGTTTAAAATTCTCTGCCGATTATAGGGGGTATAAGGAATAAAAAAAGCCTGATACTGGTATATATACACTTCGTCTTTCAAGTGGCTTCTTTGTTGGCTGCACTCGTTCACCCCAGTTACCGTTTTTATAAACATACGGTTATCTATGCTCCTGAGGATGAACTCCCTTGCCGCCGCGACGCATCTTGAAACCCATTGTGTATGGCAATCAGGCTTTATATTTAATTGTGATTATCACGTTCTGGTGATGAATTCTCAGCGGATATCACTACAGTTCAGGCAATAAGCATAAATATTTTGCGGGTCATTCATGCGGCTATAAAATACCGCCTGCTTTTTCATATCCTGTGCTGCCTGAGCAAATGGAGCTGGCAACATTGACTGTAAAGTATTTGGCATAATTGCCTGTGCTGATGAAGAAAATTCCAGCATCAGTTTCTCAGTAAATGAAAGTTCAGGCTGCATCCAGCTTAGCGATACTGTTTTAAGGCCTGCCAGTTCAGCGGCTTTCTTAACAGCGTCATCGAAATCGCCTAGCTGATCAACCAGACCATTCTTTTTAGCATCACTACCACTCCAGACACGGCCTTCAGCGATTTTTTCAATTTCAGCAGTTGTTTTGTGGCGAGAATTTGCTACCAGCCCGATAAACTGGCTATAGCCGTTTTCAATCGACATTTGTATGACTTCAGAAAACAGAGGATTTATCCCTTTTGTTGTAGAAATGTCAGCCAGTGGGTAAGTTGAAACACCGTCTGTATTTACGCCAAGATAATCCAGACTTTTTTCAAAAGTAGTGATAGCACCAAAAACACCAATTGAACCAGTTAAGGTGTTCGGGGAGGCAATAATATAGTTAGCCGGTGTGGAAACCCAGTAACCGCCTGATGCAGCAAGCCCTCCCATGGAAACAACAATCGGTTTTTGATTGATTTTTTTGCCATTTGCATCAGTACCTTCCCGAATGGCTACCAGTTCACCGCGGATAAGTTCAGATGCACTGATACTGCCGCCGGGGCTGTTTACTCGCAAGATAATGGCTTTAATATTAGGGTTCAGGCGTGCTTGGCGTAGTTGTTCTGCGATGGTATCACTGCCAGCTATACTGCCGGATTGTTTGCCATCCATGATTTCCCCTTCAACCACAATCACTGCAATATTACCATCGTTCTGATAAGCATCTTCGATGGGTTTTTTAGCAATATAATCATTGATAGTGATGTAGTTGAAATGCTGGTTTTTCTTATCCCAGCCGAATTTTTTTTCCAGCTTCTGCTCAATGACATTCAGAGGTGCGATTCTATCTACCAGACCGTTCTGGAGAGCATAGAGAGCACTGTTTCCACCTGCTTTACGGAGTTTTTCAATAAATACTGAGGGTTCAGGAAGTACCTGACCGATTGGTATTTTTCTATTGATGGCAATATCTTGTCGGTAATTATTCCAAAGTTCATTCAGCCAAAGGGAATCCGCTGTGCGAGCAGCATCCGACATATCATTTCGCATCATTGGCTCTACAGCTGATTTGTATGTACCGACACGGAAAATATGGGTAGAGATTTTCAGGTTTTCTAATAATGATTTATAGAACAAATGATTATTTGAATAACCTTTAAGTGAGACACCGCCTTGAGGGGTAAGGAGTATTTTGTCAGCATAGCTGGCTAAATAGTATTGTGGCTGGCTGTAGTTCTGCCCAATAGCTATAACGGATTTACCTGAGCTTTTAAATTCGTTGATGACTTTGCCGATATAAAGCATCGATGCCTGATCAGCCCCTGCAAAATCATCCAGTTTTAACACCATACCGGTAATTTTAGTGTCATTTTTTGCCCGTCGAATACTATCAACAATATCAAATAGCGAAGTTTGTTGAATGCGGCCGCTGGAAGGAGAGACAAGATCCCAGCCCAGTTGATCCAGCGGATTACGAGCAGATACCCGATCAACGATAGTACCAGATAAATTGACGTATAATGCTCCACCATAATCACTATCATCTGCGGGGAACTGTTCTTTATAAATAAGAACGCCACTGGCAACTAATACAATAAATACAATAAATAATAGATTGGAAATAAATTGGCGAGCGAAGTTTAGCAGTTTCCAACTCCATTTAAGTAGCCCTGCTATAAGCCTCCATAAAGTATGCATACTATCTCCGATGATGAGATCAAATAAGATTATCCTAATCAGCTAACTGATAAATGTCAGCCAGAAATCACGAAAATGACTGAAAAAATAATATTTACACTTTCATTCGGTAACGAATAAACAGAGAATGTCCGGTCGTGATAGATTATCTTATTCAGGAGGAAACTATGAAAGCCTTGGAACTTTTATTGAATCGTCGTTCTGTTGCACGTTTAACTACTCCGGTCCCTGCGGGGGATGAATTGCAGAATATCCTTGCTGCCGGGATGAGAGCACCAGACCATGGAGCATTACGTCCCTGGCATTTTATTGTCATGCAAGGGGAAGGAATTGATAAATTCAGTAAATTGCTCAAACAGGCAGCAATTAATGGTGAAATGGGTGAAGATGTGGCAGAAAAAGCAAAAAATGCCCCTTATCGCGCACCGATGATTATCACTGTTATTGCTAAAGTAGTTGAGCATGTAAAAGTGCCAGAATGGGAACAGGTTGTAGCCGCAGGCTGTGCAGTACATGCCATGCAAATGGCTGCCGTGGCTCAAGGGTTTGGTGGAATATGGCGTTCTGGTTCTTGGACAGAAGATTCAACAGTCAGAGCCGGACTGGGATGTGAAGAGCACGACAAAATTGTTGGGTTCCTCTATCTGGGTACACCAGAGCTTAAATCACCAATGAAAGTATCTTCACCAGATTTAACTGATTTTGTCAGTTATTTCTAAAAATTACTGTTAGAGTTACTAGATATATCATTACCTGATGTGGTGGATAGGATAAACACCACTACATCAGCTTATCCCATTAATTTATTGCCTAGGTGAACTGAATTAACCACACTCAGACAGGGCATTGATTGAAGTTGTTACAAATTCCATGCGTCTTTTTATTGCTGAAAAACCTAGCCTCGCACGTGCTATTGCCGATATTTTACCGAAACCTCATCGTCGGGGAGATGGGTTTATTGAGTGTGGTGATAGTCAGGTTGTTACTTGGTGTGTAGGTCATTTGTTAGAACAAGCTGAGCCAGATGTATACGATAGCCGTTATGCGCGCTGGGTCTTGGCTGATTTGCCAATTATTCCTGAAAAATGGCAGTTAAAACCACGAGAAGCGGTTGCTAAACAGCTCAATACGATTAAATCTCTTCTGGCAAGGGCTGATGAAATTGTTCATGCCGGAGACCCGGATCGCGAAGGGCAGTTGCTGGTGGATGAAGTGCTGGATTTTTTGCAACTGGAAGACAATAAAAAGCAGAATGTCCAACGTTGTCTGATCAACGATTTAAATCCTCAGGCAGTTCTTAAAGCTGTCGAACGTCTGAGGAGTAACCGGGAATTTATACCACTGTGTGTTTCAGCTTTAGCCAGAGCAAGGGCTGATTGGCTTTATGGGATCAATATGACCCGAGCTTATACCTTATTAGGTCGGAATGCTGGTTATCAAGGGGTTCTATCGGTTGGCCGAGTGCAGACTCCTGTACTAGGCTTGGTTGTTCGTCGTGATGAAGAAATAGAACATTTTGTACCAAAGGATTTCTTTGAGGTTAAAGCTCATATTATTACCCCGAAAGAAGAGCGGTTCACCGCTGTATGGCAGCCCAGTGAATCCTGTGTGGATTTTCAGGATGAAGAAGGGCGAGTTATTCACCGGCCTTTAGCAGAACATGTAGTAATGCGCATTATGGGGCAGCCTGCCTATGTTTCTGCCTATCAGGATAAACGGGAATCAGAAACAGCGCCTTTGCCATTTTCTCTTTCTTCATTACAGATCGAAGCAGCCAGACGTTTTGGCCTGAGTGCTCAGGATGTTCTGGATATTTGTCAGCGGCTGTATGAAACCCATAAATTGATTACATACCCGCGTTCAGATTGTCGTTACCTTCCAGAAGAACACTTTGCGGGTCGTCAGGCTGTTTTAAACGCTATTTCGGTACATGCCAGCCATTTGTTGCCTCAGGATGCGCTTGATACGGAAAAAAAGAATCGTTGCTGGGATGATAAAAAAGTTGATGCACATCATGCAATTATTCCCACAGCGCGAAGCAGTCAGGTTAAGTTAACAGAAAATGAACAGCATATTTATGGATTGATAGCCAGACAGTACCTGATGCAGTTTTTCCCGGATGCTATATTCCGGAAATGCACAATTGAACTGGATATTGCTGGTGGAAAGTTCATTGCCAAGGCTCGCTTTCTGGCAGAAGCCGGCTGGCGAACCTTATTAGGTAACAAAGAGCGTGATGAGGAAAATGAGGGTACACCACTGCCGATTGTAGCTAAAGGAGATGAACTATTATGCGAGAAAGGAGAAGTCGTGGAAAGGCAGACTCAGCCACCACGTCATTTCACTGATGCCACTTTATTATCAGCTATGACCGGGATCGCTAGATTTGTTCAGGATAAAGTGCTGAAAAAAGTGTTACGGGCAACAGATGGTTTGGGGACGGAAGCAACAAGAGCCGGAATTATTGAATTATTGTTCAAGCGGGAATTCCTGTATAAAAAGGGACGATATATTCATGCAACACCAGCAGGCCGTGCGTTAATCCATGTTTTACCCGATATGGCTGTCTTGCCTGATATGACCGCGCATTGGGAATCCAAACTGACTCAAATCAGTGAGAAGCAATTCCGTTATCAGGATTTTATGTCGCCTCTTCATGAAACATTGCAACAATTGATTTGGCAGGCAAAGCAGTATAGAAATTTGAAAGCCTTCAGGGATCTGCCTCCTGCTCCTGTGAAAGGGAAAAAAGGTAAAGGTAAGCAAGCTAAAACCAAGCAGACAAATAAAGCTGAATAATTTAACCCCAATTCCGCTTAAGCTATTGCTGAAATATCTTCTTCTGAGTAGAAAATTTTCAGTGATGGCTTTTTCTCTTTAAGGCAGTAAGCAATCAATCCCGTTAAAATGGTTAACAAAAAACCGG
>NZ_CAWNQH010000001.1:0-22473 GCF_963876495.1 Xenorhabdus sp. KJ12.1 | reverse complement strand
TCCATGGCCTGTTCCTCCCCGGAGTCGTTTTAGGCTTTCACCAAAACTTTGCTCCTGGAACAGGCCTCTCGTCAATTTCTTATCCAGAATTCAGGTTAATTTAAGAAATAAAGAGAGAAAAATACAGCACCGAAATTGTGCGATGCTGTATTTTATTTTAAATTTTAAACTCAGCCCAGACAGGTGCGTGATCGGAAGGTTTTTCCATGGCGCGGATATCATAATCAATACCAGCAGAAAGGCATTTTTCTGCTAATGGCTGACTTGCAAGCAGCAAGTCAATGCGAAGTCCACGGTTATCGTTAAACCCTTTTGAGCGGTAATCAAACCACGAGAATTGGTCACTGATTTCCGGATGATGGGCCCGGAATGTATCAACCAGCCCCCAGTTTTTTAGACGTTCCATCCATTCCCTTTCTTCAGGCAGGAAAGAACACTTTCCGGTTTTTAACCAACGTTTCTGGTTATTCTCTCCTATTCCAATATCTAGGTCAGTCGGGCTAATATTCATATCGCCCATAATGAGGATATTGGATCCCGGAGATTGATTTGTTTCCAGATAGGTTTGCAAATCCTGATAAAATTTCTCTTTTGCAGGGAATTTTACCTCATGATTACGACTTTCACCTTGTGGAAAATAACCATTAATCACAGTCAGTAAGCCGGAAGGAGTTTCGATATCTGCCATGATAATGCGGCGTTGAGCATCATCGTCGTCAGTTGGAAAACCTTTCCTGACAGCTGTTGGCTGTTGGCGAGTCAGTAGGGCAACTCCATAATGAGATTTTTGACCGTGGTAGAAGATATGATAGCCAAGTTGACTGACCTCTTCTAAAGGAAACATCTCATCATGAACTTTTGTTTCCTGTAATCCGATAACATCAGGTTGATGTTGTTCAACAATCGCAGCAAGTTGGTGAGGACGCGCCCGCAGTCCATTAATATTGAATGATACAAATTTCATATCGTTATAATCACCTAAATAATGTTTTTCTTTTCAATCTTATCAGATATAAATAAGAATGTAACCATTTATTAAATAATAATTTTAGGCAGATTAACTAGATGTTTCACTATTTTACTCATATATGTAATCTGATATTGAATATAATTCGCTTATTATTCAAATTTAAAGAATGTAATCATGTCAAATAATAGAAAAGCATACGATTAATAAATGGGGATTTAATAAATAAATGCTTATTTAATTAGTAATGCTCTGTTATATTCACATTCGATATTATGTTTTTAGGTGAGATTTTTTGTTCTTGAAATTTATTCTATGTCACGCGTTACAAAAAATAATTAATGAAAAAGTAGAAGAGTTAATCAATCTCTGATAGAAAATTGAACCTGTAGGCCATGTTTATATTTATTAATGGTTTACATTCACGATGGAATATTCATCATGATACAGGTGAATAATATAGTTCATCTGAACCGCATTTTTGCATCAGGGGCTGGCATTTCATATAAATGCCATTTGAAAAATAGCTATTTTTATTGTACAAAATTATACCTTCACAATATCAAGTTTGATTTAGCGGTTACCTGATGAGAAGGCCATTTCAAGGATATTATTTTAGCCACAAGTTACATAGGAACGGTGAATTATGTTTTTTTCTCGTAAATTAGAAGCATTCATGGCGGTGGTGGAAATGGGTTCTTTAAGCAAAGCGGCAAGAGTGATGAACCGTACGACTCCCCCAGTCGCTAAATCAATTAAAGACTTTGAGGCGACGTTAGGAAAGCGCTTATTTAAAAGGGAGAAGTTTGGGATGATACTGACTAAAGACGGAGCGGAGCTATATAATGACTTAAAAGAACTTTATTTGAAAGAAAAAGAAATTACAAAGAAACACTTTAGTGGGACTATTTGTAATAGTGTTAATATCTACTATGATTGGGGGAAAGATAGACATCTGATTTCGCTGTATAAAGCTGCAGATAGAAATAATGCTCAAGTTAATATATTACGATTCAGTTATGATAACATCGATGAAATAGTTGATTATGAGGGAAATACCATAATCCTAAGTTCTGAAAAAATCCTCAGTGATAGATTCAGTCTGGTGCGAAAAATTGAAGGCCAGAATTTAGGCGTTTGTTGTCGTCAGGAATTAATTGATGAATCTAATGGTGATTTAACTCAGCTATTGAAAAATAAAACATGGTTATGCGATCCAGTTCTCTATAAAAGTGATTTTATAAAGAATTTAGAAGAGGATATGCAGAAAAATGGAGAAAAGGCTAATATAAGACAAATGGACAATATGGAGTGTTGTCTTAATTTTATTCAGTCTAAAGATTATATTTTTATTACAGATGCCCGTTCTGGTGCATTAGAGGAAGGAAAGAGTTTGGGTTTTATTCCAATTTCACGAGCTGATGCAGTTAATCAGTGTTACGTCTATAAATCTAAATCACACTCAAGCGTGTTGAATCGTTTTATCGATTCTGTTAGTGATATGGAGTAACCGATTGCATAAGCGGAGCGAATTGCAGATCTTCCAGAGCTCCGCTATTGGTGTTCTGTGAGTACGCCAATTTTTAAATATTCATTTACTCATTGAGTAAATTAGATGGTTCTTCCCCCAAGCAATATATCTGTTAGCTTTGACAGTAAATGCAAATAATGGAATATAATTTTGAATATGGTGGGGGAAGGATGACGCGCCACTACGATTTATACTCACCTTACATTTTTTTATCTCGCAGCTCAGAATGCCGCACATATCGTGATTTCATTGCGCTTATCTGAATATAGCCGAATAATTTCAATAAATTCCCTAACGAAACTCGTGAAAATTGCTCTTCATTGAAGTGGGAAGTGATTTTACTTGAGTAATGTGATAGCTAATAAACGGATTATCTGGATGATGGTGGGGGAAGGATGATTCGTCACTTCGTTCCTCACCCTAAGGGCCAATACGCTGCGCGTACTGTTATTTCGCTACGCTCAATTCGAACCTTGGTCGAAGATTCTCATCCTTCCCTTTGGGGATTAATTGGATTTTTTTATTTGTTGGCAGATTAAGGTTTTATCATTAGATGGTGGTGGGGGAAGGATGATTCGTCACTTCGTTCCTCATCCTACGGGCCAATACGCTGCGCGTACTGTTATTTCGCTACGCTCAATTCGAACCTTGGTCGAAGATTCTCATCCTTCCCTTTGGGGATTAATTGGATTTTTTTATTTGTTGGCAGATTAAGGTTTTATCATTAGATGGTGGTGGGGGAAGGATGATTCGTCACTTCGTTCCTCATCCTACGGGCCAATACGCTGCGCGTACTGTTATTTCGCTACGCTCAATTCGAACCTTGGTCGAAGATTCTCATCCTTCCCTTTGGGGATTAATTGGATTTTTTTATTTGTTGGCAGATTAAGGTTCTATCATTAGATGGTGGTGGGGGAAGGATTCGAACCTTCGAAGTCTGTGACGGCAGATTTACAGTCTGCTCCCTTTGGCCGCTCGGGAACCCCACCAGATTTTGAATTGTACGCTGTTGTTGTCAGCGGACGGAATCATATCAAATGAACCGCCGCTGTAAAGTAAATATTTAAAAATCAGCTATCAAGTGCTGGTTATTTAATCCCTGAGAGCAAATTTCATTCCATTATAAGATCACAGTGCGATTACCATAGACAAATACTCGCTGGGAAAGAACAGAGTGTAGTGCTTTACTCAGCACATTTTTCTCAACATCTCGTCCTGCCCGCATCATGTCCTCAGCCGTATAACCGTGATCCACATTAATTACATCCTGAGTGATGATAGGGCCTTCATCCAGATTATCATTGACGTAATGTGCAGTAGCACCAATGATTTTAACTCCACGTTCATAGGCTTGATGGTAAGGGCGGGCTCCAATGAATGCAGGCAGGAATGAGTGATGGATATTAATAATTTGATTCGGGTAATGCTGAACAAATGCCGGTGTTAAAACGCGCATATACTTAGCAAGTACAACATAATCGGGATTATATTGATCAATCTGAGCCATTAGCGCTTCATCATGTTGCTCCCGGCTTAAACCTTCATGACTGATATGATGGAATGGAATACCAAACTGCTCAACTAATGATTGCAGAGTGGTGTGGTTACCGATAACTGCGGCTATTTCCACATCCAAGCCTTCGTAAGCGCTTTTTACTAATATATCACCAATACAGTGAGCTTCTTTTGTTACCATGATAACAATACGGCGTCGGCCTGCTGTATTTAATTCACGGCTAGAGCCGGTAGGAAGGGCATCATCTAGGTCAGTCAGAAATGTTTCATCATTGAAGATACCTTCCAGCTCTGTACGCATGAAAAAACGGCCAGTTAGGTGGTCAACAAATTCACTATTCTGAACAATATTTAATTGATGTTTATAACAAATATTGGTGATTTTCGCGATTAATCCTTTGGAATCAGGACAAATAGTACGCAAGATTTTTTTTTGTATGATTGCGTTTTGCATGAATAATGTAACCTCAAATTTTTTACTGTGTGAATGATTTTGTTTGAAATTTATAGTTTTTAACTACAGCACTTTTTATATTTTTTTCCTGAACCACATGGGCACGGGTCATTGCGTCCAGTTTGAGGGCGAATACCATCAATATAGAACCAATGTTGTCCAATGCGTAAAAAACGGGAGCGCTCATGTATCAGTTGTCTATCTTGCTTTGCCTGTTCAATAAAGCAAGCTGAAAATTCGACATAGGCTTCGTCATTATGTAGACCTTTATCTGCGCTGATCACATTCAATCCCAGCCACTCGACACCGACAAAGCTTTGTTCTATTTCTGAACGCCAGGTTTCGGCTTTACAGTCGGGATGCCAGGTTGCAATAAGATAATCAATATTTTTTGTTACATAAGCGCTATATCTGGAACGCATCAGAGATTCAGCATTTGGGGCAGTGCGATGATTATCAAGATAGGGGCCGCAGCAGTGTGCGAAAGATAAGCTGCTACCGCAGGGGCATATTGTTGTCAAAATAACTCCGGTGAATTAAAAAGGTTGTTGTTTATGTGAACAATACTGTAAGGGTGTGTAGGAATATAACTAGCAATAATTTATCTGATAATACCTGAATACAGAGCTTAGTCGCAATGTTTGCCCAGAGTGTACCTAGCCATAGCTGTCTATATTACCGAGGCATCTGTTATACCCACTTTCGCTATAATAAAACGGATATTTGTTAGATATATGTATCTTGTATGTATATTTGCTACGGTAATGTTATGCATTGTCATATAAAAAATATAATTGAACTTCCATTAACTGTATATCTGGTTGAGTTAGCTGATATACTCTTGCGCGCTGTTTTTAGTATGTGATTCTTTTCACATATTCAATTTTTCACACATACGATTTTTTAAAGAGTTTGGGCTATCGTTTATGCTGTAAAAGGAGTTTTTCAGCCATAACGTAGCCACAGGAGATTATGTAATGTCAGTCATAAATAAAAAAGTAAAAAAAGCTGTGATCCCTGTTGCCGGCTTGGGAACTAGGATGTTGCCGGCGACCAAAGCAATCCCTAAAGAAATGCTGCCTTTGGTTGATAAGCCACTGATTCAATATGTTGTTAATGAATGTATTAAAGCAGGAATTAACGAGATTATTCTGGTTACACACTCATCCAAAAACTCGATAGAAAATCATTTTGATACCAGTTTTGAACTGGAAGCGATTCTGGAAAGAAGGGTTAAACGTCAGCTATTGGATGAAGTGCAATCCATTTGTCCAAGTCATGTGACAATTATGCAAACTCGTCAGGGTATTGCAAAAGGGTTGGGGCATGCAGTGTTATGCGCTAAGCCACTGATTGGGGATGAACCGTTTGCCGTTATTCTGCCTGATGTTATTTTGGATGAGTACAGCGCAGACTTGTCTAAATACAACCTGAGCGAAATGTTGTCACGTTTTAATGAGAATGGTGCGAGTCAGATACTAGTCGAGCCAGTTCCTTATGAAAGCGTTTCTGACTATGGTATTGTTGACTGTTTTGGGGAAAATTTACAACCTGGTGACAGTAAGCCGATTGCCCGTGTTGTTGAAAAACCTAAACCTGAAGAGGCACCATCGAATCTTTCTATTGTAGGTCGTTACGTACTATCTGAAAAAATCTGGCCGCTATTAGCAAAAACTGCGCCGGGTGCAGGGGATGAAATCCAGCTTACTGATGCTATTGCTATGCTGATGGAAAAAGAACCGGTTGAAGCATATCACTTAAAAGGCCGTAGCCATGATTGTGGTAATAAACTGGGTTATATGCAGGCGTTTGTTGAATATGGAATGAAGCATAAGCAATTGGGAGAATCATTTAAAGACTGGATTATGACTTTGCAGGATCAGATTGAAAAATAATCTATTGGTAATTTAGGATGTGAGATGAAAGTAACTGTATTTGGTATTGGCTACGTTGGCTTAGTCCAGGCAACTGTGTTTGCTGAGGTAGGGCACGACGTACTTTGTGTTGATGTTGATGCAAAAAAAGTTGAAAACCTGAAAAATGGGCAGATCCCTATTTTTGAGCCAGGGTTGGAACCTCTGGTTAAGAAAAACTATGCACAAGGGCGTCTGAGTTTTACGACAGATGCCAAAGCTGGTGTAGCACATGGCAAATTACAGTTTATCGCTGTCGGAACACCTCCCGATGAAGATGGCTCGGCAGATCTGCAATATGTCACTGCCGTAGCCCGTACCATCGCAGAAAATATGGATAGTCATAAAGTGGTGGTTGATAAATCTACTGTCCCTGTAGGCACCGCGGATAAAGTCAAAGCTGTGATACAGGCAGTTTTAGCTGAACGTGGGATGAGTATTCCATATCATGTCGTATCCAATCCTGAGTTTTTGAAAGAGGGTGCTGCGGTTGCTGATTGTATGCGTCCTGAGCGCATTATCATTGGCTGTGATGACGATGGTGTGGTTGAAGTTATGAGAGAGCTGTATGAGCCGTTCAATCGTAACCATGACCGCATGATAGTTATGGATATCCGCAGTGCAGAGCTGACAAAATATGCTGCTAATTGCATGTTAGCTACCAAAATTAGCTTTATGAATGAAATTGCTAATCTGGCAGAAATGCTGGGCGCTGATATTGAACATGTACGTCAGGGGATTGGTTCTGATTCACGTATTGGATATCATTTTATTTATCCGGGTTGTGGATACGGTGGTTCATGTTTTCCAAAAGATGTTCAGGCACTAATTCGTACTTCGGAGCAGATTGGCTATACACCAAAGATTTTACAGGCAGTTGAGTTGGTTAACGAAAAACAAAAAAGAAAACTTCCTTCTTTCGTTAAACGTCATTTTGGGACCGATTTATCTGGTAAAACATTTGCCATATGGGGACTATCATTTAAACCTAATACCGATGATATGCGAGAAGCATCAAGCCGGGTATTGATGGAAGCCTTATGGGAAAGTGGTGCTAAAATACAGGCTTATGATCCGGAAGCAATGCAGGAAACTCAGCGTATTTATGGGCAGCGCGATGATCTTGCTCTGATGGGAACAAAAGAAGCAGCCTTAAAAGGTGCTGATGCTCTTATTATTTGCACGGAGTGGCAAAACTTTAGAGCACCTGATTTTGATCTTATAAAAGACTCGCTTAACACTCCGGTTATTTTTGATGGACGTAATCTTTATGATCCGGAGCGCTTGCAAGCCAGAGGGTTCACATATTATGGAATTGGCCGTGGTGACTCTATCAATCCAGTTATTTGAGTTATGATATGAAATTTTTAGTAACAGGTTCCGCTGGTTTTATTGGTTTTCATGTAAGCCAGCGGTTATTGAATATGGGATATGACGTTGTCGGCATTGATAACATCAATGATTATTATGATGTTAATTTGAAGCAGGCAAGATTAAATTTATTACTCCCTCATCCCGGTTTTAAATTTGAAAAACTAGATTTAGCTGATAGAGTCGGGATCGCTGAATTGTTTACTAAGTACCAATTTCAGAGAGTTATCCATTTAGGGGCTCAACCAGGTGTTCGTTATTCAATACAGAACCCAATGGCATATATTGATGCCAATATTGTTGGTCACATGAATATTCTTGAAGGATGTCGTCACAACAATATTGAGCATTTATTATATGCATCTTCAAGCTCAGTATATGGGTTAAATAAAAAACAACCATTTTCTACTGATGATTCGGTTGATCATCCGGTCTCTTTATACGCAGCGACTAAAAAAGCTGATGAATTAATGTCTCACAGTTATTCACATCTTTATAAATTACCAACCACAGGTTTACGTTTCTTTACGGTATATGGTCCATGGGGGCGTCCTGATATGGCTTTATTTAAGTTTACTAAAGCGATGTTAGAGGGGCGGCCTATTGATGTTTATAATCATGGAGATATGGTAAGGGATTTCACATATATTGATGATATCGTCGAGTCTATAATCAGATTACAGGCTATTATTCCCGAATCTAATAAAGATTGGTCAGTTGAAACTGGTCAAGTCTCTGCTAGCTCAGCGCCATATCGTATTTATAATATTGGTAATGGCCAGCCAACAAAATTAGGTGATTTTATTGAAGCTATTGAAGCTTCATTAGGGATAAAAGCAGCGAAAAACTTTATGGAAATTCAGGATGGCGATGTGCTGTCTACTTGTGCGGACTCTAGGGCGCTGTACGAGAAAATTGGTTTTTCTCCTAATACACCAATAAGAGAGGGTGTGAAACAATTTGTTGATTGGTATCTGAATTTTTATCAGATGTCTTAACATTAGTTTAATAATAAGAAAAGGAGCTATTAGCTCCTTTTTTAATTCTATGTTAATAAAAAACTAAGTTAATGTTAAATTGTTTTTTTCACACCGAGAATGCAAAGGAGCATATAATCGGTTGTGTTCGTACATCAGCCCATAATTAACTTAGTCAGGTTTATTAACCATAAAACAAAAATACCCTTCATAGGGTATTTTTGTTATTAGATGACAAAGTAACTGATTAGATCAGAAAATCTTCCAGACTTTTGCCTTCTTCTTCAATTGCTTTTTTGATTACTGCTGGAGTACGGCCTTGGCCGGTCCAAGTTTTAGTTTCGCCTTCGTCAATATATGAATATTTAGCTGGGCGAGTAGCACGCTTAGATTTACCAGAAGCTTTACCACTTAAAGCGTCTACTAAATCGCTTAATTCGATACCGTCTTTTTCCAGCATTTCACGGTATTCTTGAAGTTTACGTGTGCGCTCTTCTATTTGAGCACGAGCCTGGCTTTCTTCATCACGACGTTCTTCAACAACAATCGTCAGTTTCTCCAGCATTTCTTCTAAAGTAGCAAGTTCACATTCTCTTGCTTGTGCGCGCAAAGTACGGATGTTATTTAGGGATTTTAAATTTTCGCTCATTGTCCTGGTCTCAAATTATAATGATGATGGCTGATGTATGGATAATAATAGAATGCTATTTTATTTTCTGCAATAGTGAATTTACTTTCTAAGGCTAAAAGATCCATTTTTAAAATGCAATTTTTTTGATAATCGATATATTGTGTTTTAATTCTACTATTGGATTTATCATTTCTCGATAACGGTTAGACGTAGATTACTCAAAGCTGCTCAAGGATTAACTTAGACATATAAAACTAATTTATAGTCAATCTGTAAGATATGCTAACTATTCATCTGAAAATAAATTGGTTTTCAAGTGTGAGATGAAATTTTTTTTATGGGTAATCCACTAGTTATGATTATAGCGATATGGGTCGAGTAAAAGTAAACCGTTTTGATTATTAATATGCAAATTGTGGAATATAAAATCGATATTTACTTCTGATATTAATTTTGTTCATTTGTCATCCAGTAAGTGCTTATCGTGCTGATTTTATATGCACAAATGTGATGACTATCATAAAAATATTTCTTTTACTTTCATTTCGTTTTTCTTTCATATCCCATTGGGTCAATAACAAAGGATAACCTTGAGTTAAGTTTGTGGTAAACTTGCGGGGATATATTGCTTGATTAAATTTGACAAGAGGACGGACGGGCCAATGGCTCAGCTTTATTTTTATTATTCTGCTATGAATGCAGGAAAATCAACTTCATTATTACAGTCTTCCTATAACTATAACGAAAGAGGAATGAGGACGTTGATTTTTACAGCAGAAATAGATACACGATTTGGAAAAGGGAAGGTAAGTTCCCGTATTGGGCTATCTGCGGATGCCTTACAGTTTTCACCAGACATTAATATTGCTGAGCTTATCAGACGTGAAAATGATGCAGAAAAGATTCATTGTATTTTGATTGATGAGTGTCAGTTTTTAACAAAAGAACATGTTGAACAGCTTTGTGAAATTGTTGATTACGATGATATTCCTGTTCTCTGTTATGGATTAAGAACAGATTTTCAGGGCGAATTATTTAAAGGCAGCCAATATCTTCTTGCTTGGGCGGATAAATTAGTTGAACTGAAAACAATCTGTCATTGTGGAAGAAAAGCAAGCCGTGTTCTGCGTTTTGGCAGCGATGGGAATGTTGTTTATGATGGGGCACAGGTTGATATTGGTGGTAACGAAAAATATGTCTCAGTGTGCCGTAGGCACTATTATGACGTCATTCATGAAGCTAAAGCCAAAAAAGCTGAACAGATATAATCCGTTTGTATGGGTAATACGATTAAATTAGAAAAATGAATTAATAAAAAGGCATCAGATATACTCTGATGCCTTTTAGATTACATTAGTTTATTATTTCTTATTATTTTTCAATTTTAGCGCCTTCCTGTGATATGGGCGATTCTATAAATTTACGTCCATAGAAAGAATCCAGCAACAATTGTTTTAACTCAGTAATTAGCGGGTAACGAGGGTTTGCACCGGTACATTGATCATCAAAGGAATCTTCTGCGAGTTTATCAATTTTTGCCAGAAAATCACTTTCCTGAACTCCGGCCGCACGGATTGAGTCTGGAATATTAAGTTGAGATTTTAATTCTTCTAACCATGCCAGCAGTTTTTCAATTTTAGTAGCGGTGCGGTCACCCGCTTTACTTAATCCTAAATGTTCTGCAATTTCAGCGTAACGGCGTCTTGCTTGAGGGCGATCATATTGACTGAATGCAGTTTGTTTAGTTGGATTATCATTGGCGTTATAGCGTATTACATTACAGATAAGCAAAGCGTTTGCTAATCCGTGTGGAATATGGAATTCAGAACCAAGTTTATGAGCCATAGAATGACAGACACCTAAAAAGGCATTGGCGAAAGCGATCCCGGCGATAGTTGCAGCATTATGGACACGTTCACGGGCCACTGGGTTCTGGGCTCCCTGCTGGTAGCTGGCTGGGAGAAAATCTTTCAGTAGTTTTAACGCCTGTAAAGCCTGCCCATCAGAGTATTCATTGGCTAAAACAGAAACATAAGCCTCCAACGCATGGGTGACAGCATCTAAACCACCAAAAGCACATAATGATTGGGGCATATCCATGACAAGGTTTGCATCAACGATAGCCATATCCGGTGTCAGTGCATAATCTGCCAATGGATATTTCTGACCAGTGATATCATCAGTAACAACAGCAAAAGGTGTGACTTCTGAGCCAGTACCCGAGGTGGTTGTAATAGCCACCATTTTTGCTTTTATACCCATTTTGGGGAATTTATAGATACGTTTCCGAATATCCATAAAGCGTAATGCCAATTCTTCAAAATGAGTTTCAGGATGCTCATACATTACCCACATGATTTTAGCTGCATCCATAGGTGAGCCACCACCGAGAGCAATAATGATATCTGGTTTGAACAAACGCATTTGTTCAGCACCTTTTCGGACAATACTTAAAGTAGGGTCAGCTTCAACTTCAAAAAATACTTCTGTTTCTACATTATGAGATTTTAAGACCCTGATGACTTGATCGGCATAACCATTATTAAATAAGAAAGCGTCTGTCACGATAAAGGCTCGTTTGGCACCATCCGTTGCCACTTCTTCTAGAGCGATTGGTAATGAGCCACGACGGAAATAGATAGATTTAGGGATTTTATGCCACAGCATATTTTCAGCTCTTTTTGCGACAGTTTTGGTATTGATCAAATGTTTTGGCCCGACGTTCTCTGAAATAGAGTTTCCGCCCCAAGAGCCGCATCCGAGCGTCAGGGAAGGGGAGAGTTTAAAGTTGTAAAGGTCACCAATACCACCCTGAGATGCAGGAGTATTAATTAAAATACGTGCCGTTTTCATTTTATCGCCGAAATATTTAATTCGGGTAGCTTGATTGTCTTGGTCGATATAAAGTGAAGAGGTATGACCAATTCCCCCCATTTCAACTAATTTTTCTGCTTTTCCGACGGCATCTTCAAAATTTTTTCCCCGATACATGGCTAATAAAGGTGATAATTTTTCATGGGCGAATGGTTCTTTTTCATCCACAATTGTAACTTCACCAATAAGAATTTTTGTATTTTCGGGAACGCTGATACCCGCCATTTCTGCTATTTTTATGGCTGGCTGACCGACAATTGCGGCATTCAGGCTGCCATTTTTCAAAATAATAGTTTGAACTGCCTTCAGTTCTTTCCCCTGTAGGATATAACCTCCATGACTGGAAAAGCGTTCACGGACTTGTTTATAAACACTATCAACCACAATAACAGATTGTTCAGAAGCACATATCACACCGTTATCGAACGTTTTGGACATTAAAATCGATGCAACAGCCCGCTTGATGTCTGCTGATTCATCAATCACAACAGGGGTATTACCTGCCCCAACGCCGATAGCGGGTTTACCTGAGCTGTAGGCGGCTTTTACCATTCCGGGGCCGCCAGTTGCCAGAATGAGATTAATATCAGGGTGATGCATCAACGCATTTGAGAGCTCAACAGACGGTTCGTCTATCCAGCCGATAATGTCTTTTGGTGCACCAGCAGCGACAGCCGCTTTTAAAACGATTTCTGCTGCTTTATTTGTGGCATTTTTAGCTCGTGGGTGTGGAGAAAAAATAATACCGTTACGGGTTTTCAGGCTGATAAGCGCCTTGAAAATGGCGGTTGAGGTTGGGTTGGTTGTCGGAACAATACCACAAATAATACCGACAGGTTCCGCTATAGTGATTGTACCAAAAGTATCATCCTCAGATAAAATTCCACATGTTTTATCATCTTTATAGGCGTTATAAATGTATTCAGAAGCAAAATGGTTCTTGATTACTTTATCTTCTACAACCCCCATTCCCGATTCAGAAACAGCTAATTTCGCCAGCGGGATACGAGCATCAGCAGCAGCAAAAGCAGCAGCACGAAATATTTGGTCAACCTGTTCCTGTGAAAAGCTGGCGAATTCTCGTTGAGCTTTTTTCACGCAAGCAACTAATTCGTTCAGTGCAGCAATCTGAGTGACAGCCATAAAGATTACTCCTAATAAAAGTTAAATTTTTTCAGGGAATTGGCTGTTCGGTTATTGTGACTGAAAGTCATGTCGTGAAATTCGTCACCAACATACTTGCATAAATAGTGCCAATTACCTTAAAAAACTTTATTAATTCATATTGTTAAAAATGGTTTATGTGTTTTTTCTGAGAATGGCTTTTGAACACAGCTTATCATCGGAGGATTTTTGAATAGTGATTTAGATCATGAAAACAGCAAGCTGATACCATTCAGCTGTTAGTTTATTGATAATGATTATCAAAAAAAGTATTAGGGAATATTTTAAATATTTATTTAACTTTTACAAAATTATTTGTTAAGTAAATTTTGGTAATATATTTTATGATAAAATAAGTGAAAAATAATTAACAAACATCCAATAAAGAGTATGGTTAGTTAATAAAAGCTTTTCTATTTTTCACTAAAAATCTTTCCATTATTTATTTAACTGCTTGTTTTTTCGAGTTGAGTAATACTGTTTTTGACACATACATTCATGACATAACCGTCTATTACTGGATGTTGTTGCAATATTTTGTGATGAAGATGGTCTTTTAATCTGTGATGATTGCATTTTGTTAAAATAATGTTTATTTTCTTTTTTTGTTTGAATCTTAGTGTGATCCGATAGATAAAATCAAATGAGAAAAATTATTTTTATCAAAGTGTTATTGATTTCTCTGTTTACATCTTATATCTAAGAACAAACAATTACTTTAATGATTTAATAAACATATTATAAAAAATAGTATAACAAACCTAGTGTGGGTTGAATCTTAAACACATAAATTATCTTTATTTAATAAAATAGGTTATCGGGATTGTTAGATTAAAAAACGATTAATTTGCTGTTTATCACTTGGAGAGAATAATGAGAAAAATACCATCAAAGTTGAGTCAGTTGATTTCTTCTATCGTTTTATTATCGTTTCCCATAGCACAAGGGATGGCGGCGAAAGTTCCCGCTGGGGTAGTGTTGGCAGAAAAACAGGAAGTTACCATTAATAATGGTGTTGAGGTTGTGTCATTAGACCCTCATGTCGTTGAAGGTGGTCCAGAAACCAATGTTATTCGTAATTTATTTGAAGGGTTGGTGACTACTGATCTGAATGGCGAAACTGTGCCGGGAGTAGCCGAAAAATGGGAAAATGAAGGCCATCAGGTATGGACTTTTTATCTACGTAAAGATGCTAAATGGAGTGATGGCAAACCAGTCACGGCACAGGATTTTGTCTATAGCTGGCGCCGTCTTTCTGATCCAAAAGTAGGTTCCCCTTATGCCAGCTATTTACAATATACCTATATATTGAACGCAGATAATATCTTACAAGGAACAAAATCGCCTGAACAGTTGGGTGTAAAGGCACTGGATGATCAGCGTTTTCAGGTAACACTAAGTCGCCCTGTTCCTTATCTTATTAACATGTTAAGCCATACTCCGCTGAAACCTGTGCGGCAGGATGTTGTAGAAAAATTTGGCATTAAATGGACTTCCCCAGAAAATTTTATTGGCAACGGATCTTATATATTAAAAGAGTGGGTTATTAATGAGCGAATGGTTTTAACACGCAACCCGCACTACTGGAATGATAAAGAATCCATTATAGAAAAAGGCATTTTACTGCCTATTGTTTCGGGTGTCAGTGATGTAAACCGTTATCGCAGTGGGGAAGTGGATATCACTCATGATGCTATCCCGCCAGAACTCTATCATAAAATGAAACAAGATATTCCTGATCAACTCCGAACAGTACCTTATCTATGTACATTTTATTACGAAATTAATCACAAAAATCCGTTATTTAAAGATAAACGAGTGCGTGAAGCCATTAAGCTGAGCCTTGACAGAGATATTGTCACTGAAAAGATTATGGGGCAGGGACAAATTCCGGCATACGGTTTCACTCCTACCTATATTGGTGGTGGCCTTACTGTTAATCCAGAGTGGGCAAGCTGGACACAGGAGCAACGTAATCAACGGGCAAGAGAATTATTAAAAGAAGCGGGTTTTGATTCCAGTAACCCTCTCAAATTTAGCCTGCTCTATAACACTTCAGAACAAAACAAACAGCAGGCTATTGCAGCCGCATCTATGTGGCAGAAGAATATTGGTGCGAAAGTCACGTTACAAAATCAGGAATGGAAAACTTCATTGCAAAATCGTCATCAGGGAAATTATGACGTAGTAAGAGCAACATGGTGCGGCGATTATAATGAACCTTCATCCTTCCTAAATTATTACTTATCAGATAGCAGTAATAATACGTCATTCTATAACAGTGAAGCCTTTGATAACTACCTCAATCAGGCTCTGACAGCCAAAGATGAGAAAACACGTAAAGAATTTTATCAAAAGGCGGAAGCTCAGCTTGATGCTGATTCAGGAACAATTCCTGTGTATTACCGGGTTTCCACACGCCTGATTCGTCCGACTGTCGGTGGTATGACAGGAAAGGATCCTCTCGATTATGTTGATCTTAAGAATTTATATATTAAGAAATTAGATAACTAATTGTTATTACAAATATTCTATTGCTGTAAATAAAACGATTCCTTTTGGGATGCAGAAAATAATTAACCCTGAAAATGGGATGGCTTTTACGAAAGCCAGATGAATCAATAGGAGTAATAAGAAGATGGTAAATATAACAAGAAAGAAAATTGCTGCTGGCGTTGCAGTAGCATTGGGCATGATGATCGGAGTACAGGCATTTGCGGCAGAGGTTCCTACGGGTGTACAGCTGGCAGAAAAACAAACGCTGGTACGAAACAATGGCTCTGAACCACAATCACTGGATCCCCATAAAATAGAAGGCGTGCCGGAATCAAATATTGCCCGTGATTTGTTTGAAACACTGGTGATTAATGATCCTGATGGCAACATTATTCCCGGTGTTGCAGAAAGCTGGGAACACAGCCCAGATTTTAAAACTTGGACATTCCATTTCCGTAAAGATGCAAAATGGTCAAATGGTGATCCTGTCACTGCACAGGATTTTGTTTATAGCTGGCAGCGCGCAGTCGATCCAAACACGGCATCCCCTTATGCAAGTTATATGCAGTATGCACACATTCTGAATGTCGATGAAATTATCCGTGGTAAGAAAAAAACGGAAACCCTGGGTGTGAAAGCGTTAGATGACCATACCTTCCAATTAACCCTCAGTGAGGCTGTGCCTTATTTAGTCCGATTAATGGTTCACACATCAACATCGCCTGTCCATCGTGCAACCGTTGAAAAATATGGAGAGAGATGGACACAACCACAGAATTTTGTTGGTAACGGTGCGTATAAAGTGAAAAGTTGGGTGATTAATGAGCGCCTTGTTTTCGAACGTAACCCGATGTATTGGGATAATAAAAATACCGTTATTGATCAAACTATTGTTTTACCTATCTCTTCTGAAGTCACTGATGTCAATCGTTATCGCGCTGGCGAAATCGAGATGACTTATACCAATTTACCTGTCGAATTATTTCAAAAACTAAAAAAAGAGATCCCTGAACAATTGCGTTTTAGCCCGAAATTATGCACTTACTACTATGAAATAAATAACGAAAGACCACCATTTAATGATGTCCGGGTACGTACTGCTCTAAAATTGGGTATGGATAGTGAGCTGATGACTCATAAGGTGAAAAATCAGGGAGATGTAACGGCTTATGGTTATACCCCACCTTATATCGCTGATTTTCATGATGAAAAACCGGATTGGTATACTAAACTAACTCAGCAACAACGCAATGAAGAAGCAAAAAAACTTCTGGCAGAAGCCGGGTTTACCAAAGATAATCCGTTAAAAGTTAAGCTACTTTATAATACTTCCGATCTGCATAAAAAATTAGCTATTGCTGCCGCTTCTATCTGGAAAAAGAATATCGGGGTTGAAGTTTCTCTCGAAAATCAGGAATGGAAAACGTTCCTTGACTCCCGCCATCAGGCCAATTACGACGTCGCCCGAGCTGGCTGGTGTGCCGATTATAACGAAGCCTCTACCTTCCTGAATCCTATGTTATCTAATAGCAGCAACAATACCGCTCATTATAAGAGCAAAGAGTTTGATGCTTTAATGACGCAGTCACTGCAAGCTAAGACAGATGAAGAGCGCGCCGAAATTTATACTAAGGCGAATGCACAATTGGATAAAGATTCCGCTGTTGTACCTCTCTTTTACTATACAAACTCTTTTTTATTGAAACCTTACGTAGGTGGTTACACCGGTAAAGATCCGCTGGATAATTTCCATACCAAAAATCTTTATATTATCAAACATTAGGAATCAGCAGGTGGTTTAAGTAATAAACCACCTGTGTATCAGATAATTAATGACCACGGTTTGGTCAGACAATAGGAACGGGCAATGCTGAAATTTATTTTACGCCGTTGTTTAGAGGCGATCCCGACACTTTTCATTCTTATTACCATTTCGTTTTTCATGATGCGTCTTGCGCCGGGCAGCCCATTTACCGGAGAAAGAAAACTCCCGCCTGAAGTTATGGCGAATATCGAAGCGAAATATCACCTGAATGACCCTATCTATAAACAATATTTCAACTATTTGGTTCAACTTTCGAAAGGGGATTTTGGCCCTTCATTCAAATATAAGGACTACAGTGTAAATGATTTGGTGGCAGAGGCGTTGCCCGTTTCTGCTAAATTAGGTGCTGCTGCCTTTATTATGGCAGTAATATTTGGTGTTAGTGCGGGAGTCATTGCGGCACTGAATCAAAATACAAAATGGGATTACACGGTAATGGGGTTTGCCATGACAGGGGTTGTTATCCCCAGTTTTGTCGTTGCTCCCTTATTAGTTCTGATATTTGCAATTACACTAAAATGGTTGCCGGGAGGCGGCTGGAATGGTGGGGCGCCTAAATATATGCTCTTGCCGATGGTTGCGTTATCCCTTTCTTATATTGCCAGTATTTCCCGTATCACTCGTGGCTCCATGATTGAAGTTCTGCATTCCAACTTTATCCGAACAGCAAGAGCCAAGGGACTGCCATTACGCAAGATTATTTTCCGCCATGCACTGAAACCAGCCTTACTACCTGTCATTTCCTATATGGGGCCCGCCTTTGTCGGCATTATTACTGGCTCGATGGTTATTGAAACTATCTTCGGTTTGCCCGGTCTGGGGCAATTGTTTGTTAATGGCGCTTTAAACCGTGACTACTCACTGGTGCTGAGCCTGACGATTCTGGTGGGTGGGCTGACCATTATGTTTAACGCTATCGTTGATGTGTTGTATGCCGTCATCGATCCGAAAATCCGTTACTAAGACTGGAGCACGCAATGTTACTGAATAAAAAAAATAGCGAAGCTCTGGAAAATTTTTCTGAGCAGCTGGAAATTGAAGGCCGCAGTTTGTGGCAGGATGCACGTCGTCGTTTTATTCATAATAAAGCAGCAATTACAAGTTTATGTATATTGTTTGTCATCACATTGTTCGTCATTTTAGCGCCTATGTTGTCTCAGTACACCTACGATGATACTGACTGGAACATGATGACCATGCCTCCTGATTTTGAGTCACATCACTATTTTGGTACAGATTCATCAGGCCGTGATTTGTTAGTCCGTGTTGCTATTGGTGGGCGTATTTCACTGATGGTTGGGATAGCAGCGGCTTTGATTGCTGTGATATTCGGCACATTATATGGTGCTATGTCAGGCTATCTTGGTGGCAAAGTCGATATGGTCATGATGCGTCTGCTGGAAATTCTGAACTCCTTCCCATTTATGTTCTTCGTCATCCTGTTAGTGACTTTCTTTGGGCAAAACATTCTGCTGATTTTTGTTGCGATAGGCATGGTGTCATGGCTGGACATGGCGCGTATTGTCCGGGGACAGACATTGAGCCTCAAACGCAAGGAATTCATTGAAGCCGCACTGGTGTGTGGTGTATCCAGCCGTAATATAGTTCTGCGTCATATTGTGCCGAATGTGTTGGGTGTTGTGGTGGTTTATGCTTCATTATTAGTACCAAGCATGATCCTGTTTGAATCTTTCCTGAGCTTTCTTGGTTTGGGAACACAAGAGCCGCTCAGTAGCTGGGGGGCATTATTAAGCGATGGTGCCAACTCAATGGAAGTGGCTCCGTGGTTACTCCTGTTTCCTGCGGGCTTTCTGGTGTTAACCCTGTTCTGTTTTAACTTTATTGGTGACGGCCTACGAGATGCCCTCGACCCTAAAGACCGTTAAGGAGAGCCTATGAATAGCGTAGAAACGATAAAACATGCTAAAAGCGCTGAATCACTATTAACGGTGAAAGATTTAAATGTGGTATTCAGTACGCCTGATGGCAACGTAACAGCAGTAAATAAACTAAATTTTGACTTACAGGCTGGGGAAACTCTGGGTATTGTTGGTGAATCCGGTTCTGGTAAATCTCAGACAGCCTTTGCCTTGATGGGTTTACTGGCCAGTAATGGTACTGTCAGTGGTTCTGCTGTTTTTAACGGACGTGAAATTCTTAATCTACAAGAAAAAGCGCTGAATAAAATGCGGGCGGAAGAAATCTCAATGATCTTCCAAGATCCGATGACATCTCTTAACCCTTATATGCGCGTAGGTGAGCAACTTATCGAAGTGCTGATGCTACATAAAAATATGAGCAAAAGTGAGGCTTTCGAAGAGTCTGTTCGAATGCTGGATGCTGTTAAGATGCCTGAAGCGCGTAAGCGGATGAAAATGTTTCCGCATGAATTTTCTGGCGGAATGCGCCAGCGTGTCATGATAGCAATGGCATTATTGTGCCAGCCTAAACTATTGATTGCAGATGAGCCGACGACTGCACTGGACGTTACTGTTCAGGCACAGATCATGACATTGCTGAACGAATTAAAAAAAGAACTGAATACCGCCATTATTATGATTACCCATGATCTGGGTGTTGTTGCTGGTATTTGTGACAAGGTGTTGGTTATGTATGCAGGCAGGACGATGGAATATGGTACTGCTCGTGACATATTTTACCATCCTACCCATCCTTATTCGATTGGCTTGCTTAATGCAGTTCCCCGGCTGGATGGCGATGAAGAATCTTTGGCTACAATTCAGGGTAATCCACCAAATTTACTGCGCTTACCAAAAGGTTGCCCATTTCAGCCTCGTTGCCAGTTTGCTACTGAACATTGTGTGAGTGAAGAACCCCCGCTGGAACTATTTAACCCCGGACGCTTGCGTGCCTGCTTCAGACGTCAGGAGGAATTAGTATGAATACAGTTACTGAAAAAAAAGTCCTTCTGGAAGTGGATGATCTGAAAGTTTACTTTGATATCAAAGATGGTAAGCAGTGGTTTTGGCAGCCTTCTAAAGAGTTGAAAGCCGTAGATGGAGTTACCCTGCGATTATACGAAGGGGAAACACTGGGCGTAGTAGGGGAATCCGGTTGTGGTAAATCAACACTTGCCAGAGCAATTATTGGATTAGTCAAAGCCTCTGGTGGCTCAGTGACCTGGCTTGGCCAGAATCTATTTGATCTCAATGACAAACAGTGGCGGGATATTCGCAATGATATCCAGATGATTTTTCAGGATCCTTTGGCTTCTCTTAATCCGCGTATGACTATCGGTGACATCATCGCCGAGCCACTGAAAACCTATTATCCCAAAATGAAAGATGTGGAGATAAAAGAAAAAGTCAAAAAAATGATGATGAAGGTAGGGTTATTACCGAACCTGATTAACCGTTATCCTCATGAATTTTCAGGTGGTCAGTGCCAGCGTATCGGAATTGCCCGCGCCCTGATATTGGAACCTAAACTGATTATCTGTGACGAACCTGTTTCCGCATTGGATGTTTCTATTCAGGCTCAGGTTGTAAATTTGTTGCAGGATTTGCAACGAGAAATGGGGCTTTCCCTGATTTTTATCGCTCACGATCTTTCGATAGTGAAGCATATTTCAGATCGCGTATTAGTGATGTATCTGGGGAACGCAGTCGAACTAGGGACTTACGACGAGGTGTACCATAATCCTCTGCACCCATATACCCGAGCATTGATGTCAGCAGTGCCGATTCCTGACCCTGATAAAGAGCGTTACAAACAGATTGAATTACTGGAAGGGGAACTGCCTTCACCCATCAATCCGCCATCTGGATGTGTATTCCGTACCCGATGCCCAATGGCTGATGCGGAATGTGCGAAAACCCGACCATTGCTGGAAGGTAGCTTTAAACATGCCGTTTCTTGTTTGAAGGTAGATCCGCTGTAGTCAGTAAATAAATATCATGAGTATGTTATATAATCACTAAGAGTTATTTCATGTTCTCATCATGAAGGAATATTAGCTGCCAATCTTAAGCTTATTCCATTTGGAGTTACCAGAACAAAGGTTAAGCTCTCAATAGTGAAATTTCTTATTTCTTATGAAATATAATAGATAACCTGAATTTTGTTTTAAGCCATCACTGAAAGTTTTCTACTGAGAAGAATATTTTCCAGTAACAGCTTAAGCAGAATTCAGGTTATATAGTAAATCCAATGAAATTACCGCTATTCCTGAGTTACTCCGACGATTGGTTTTGTCCGGAAGTCTGGTGACTATCGATGCCATGGGGTGCCAAAAGGCGATTGCTCATCAGTTAAATAAAGTGGGAGTGGATTATACCAATCGTAATTGAAGATGCTTGATTTTTCATTCATATAGCTAAATCATAACCTCAGCTTCGCTTAAAAATAGCGATCTCATTATCCCGTAGATTCAAGCTCGGTTTTTTAGGTTGGAATGTATAAGCAATAAGGCCAGCAGCAACTTCCAATAAAAAACCGAGTTGACTGCGATGCCTTGAATGCTCTATCTGAGAAATATTCTTGAGCTGATCGACGACGGTTTCTATCAAAAACCGCCGCCCTAACATCAATCTATCCCAGAGAGATAATGCCTTGGCTTTCATGTTACTCCGGACATTCGTGATTAACGTGACACCTTCCGCTTCTAATTCATCACATAAAGCCTGGGACAAGTACCCTTTATCACCATACAAACAGCCTGTTAATCCTTTTGTCAGCGCTTTGACTGGCTGGCGATCATCCGTGTTTCCTGCGGTGAGTTTCACGGCTAACAAT